>JAUYEQ010000132.1 GCA_030691295.1 Bacteroidota bacterium | reverse complement strand
GCCGATCAGATTCAGGGTTTTTTCAATGTGCCAGTTGACCATTTATATGCCTCCTCAATGTTTATTCCTTTTATCAGTCAGATGGGTCTCAAAAATCTGGTAATTGCTTCGCCTGATGTTGGCGGAACCAAACGTGCCAATACCTATTCAAAAATGCTTGGAACCGATATGGTTATTTGTCACAAATCTCGTGTAAAAGCCAATGTGGTTGACAGCATGACATTGATTGGTGACGTAAAGGGCAAGGATGTAATTTTGGTGGACGATTTGATTGACACCGCCGGAACAATTGCCAAAGCGGCTAATTTAATGATGGACAAAGGTGCAAATAGTGTTCGTGCATTTGCTGCACATGGCGTCTTGTCTGGTCCGGCGTACGAAAAAATTGAAAATTCGGCATTGTCCGAAGTCTATTTTACCGATTCAATTCCCGGCAAACAGGAATCATCAAAAATTAAATATATTCCGATTGCCAGCGCCTTGGGCGAAGCAATTGAAAGAGTTTATAAAAATCAGTCAATTAGTTCGATGTATTACGGCTAATTGTATATATTTGCACCGCTTTTTCCTGAAGCACATGTTATGCATGCTGTTTCCCTTTCATCAGGAAGGGAGGACTGAGTACCATAATTTAAATTTTTAAAAAATAAGTAAAATGAAATCGATTTCAATTAAAGGCACTAAGAGAGAAGTAGTTGGTAAAAAAGAAACCAAAAGACTTCGTGCCGAAGGATTAGTACCTGGAGTACTTTATGGAGGTGAAGAACCTGTCCATTTTTATGCTCCCGAAAAGGAATTCAAATCACTGATTTATACGCCAAACGTATATCTTGTTGATCTTGACATTGACGGAACTGTTACTCAGTCAATTATTCAGGATAAACAATTTCATCCGGTAAGAGAGCAGTTATTGCATGTTGACTTTCTTCGCACCACCGATGACAAAACCATCAAAGTTGAAATCCCGGTAAAAGTGGAAGGTTTTGCAAAAGGTATCCGCAACGGGGGTAAATTAAAAGTGAATCTTCGCACCCTGAAAGTAAAAGGAATGGTAAAATATCTTCCTGATACAATCAATATCAATGTTGATGATTTGGATATTGGCCAGAGTTACAAAGTTAGTTCACTGAAGAGAGAAAATCTTGAATTTCTGAACGCACAAGCTGTTCCGGTTATAACTATCATGATTACAAGAGCTGCAAAAGCTGCAAAAGCTGGTGGTAAAGGTTAATCTGTAAAATAATTTATCTTGAAGTACCTGATTGCAGGTTTGGGAAATCCGGGGAAAGAATACGAAAATACCCGGCATAATATAGGATTTAAAGTATTGGACGCTCTAACAGATGCGTCCAATACTGTTTTTAGCGATGGACGTTTCGGCTGGCTGGCTGAATATAAGTTCAAAGGCCGCACGTTTATTTTGCTGAAACCGACCACCTACATGAATTTGAGCGGAAAAGCCGTAAATTACTGGTTGCAGAAAGAAAATATCGCCATTGACCATTTGCTGGTGGTGGTTGATGATTTGGCTTTGCCATTGGGTACACTGCGGCTTCGGGCAAAAGGGAGCGATGCGGGTCACAATGGACTGAAGAATATCACTGAGGTGCTTGGAAGTCAGGAGTATGCACGCCTTCGTATCGGTATTGGCGATAATTTCAGGCAGGGACAGCAAATTGATTACGTGCTGGGTGAATGGGACAAACAGGAAAAACTTGAGGTGCCGGCCATGATTGATACTTCAATTGAAATCATTAAAAGTTTCGGCACCATAGGCGTGCACCAAACCATGACATTTTTTAATAAACGGAAATAAAATGGCAGAGGGTATTCGCATCGATAAATGGCTTTTTGCTGTGCGTTTGTATAAAACACGCAGTCTGGCCTCCGAAGAATGTAGAAAGGGGAAAGTAACAATTAATAGCATGAATGTAAAGCCTTCGCGCGAATTAAAAGTTGGCGAAACCATTCAAATCCGCCGCCCACCAATTACCCGCAGCTACAAGATTTTAGCCCTTACCGAAAATCGCATGGCAGCCAAACTCGTTCCTGAATTTTTGGTTGAAACGACACTGGCCTCAGAGCTTGAAATTCTTGAAGTTCAGAAAATGGACAGCTTTTTTAACCGCGAACGCGGAACCGGAAGACCTACCAAAAAAGACCGGCGCGACATGGATGATTTTTTTGATGTATAGGGTCTGCTGAAAAACTTACAACACACAGTATTTCAATAAAATAATGGCTGTCTTTTTAGAATAAGTGCAAGAAAATTTAAATTGAAGATGCAAAATCTATTCATTTTCAACTCAATATCTTCAATATAGTTGCGGCAAGAAATCCTGAAAGGATTTAATATGAATAACTACCGGTGGATGTGAATACGAGATGACTCCGAACCCTGAAAGGATTCAATAATAATGCGTTAACATCTATTGAACCCTTTTAGGGTTCGGATTCAGCTATTATCTTTTCCCCGAATTTCATTCGGGGCTATTAACATTTAACCACTTCGTGGTTTTATGTAGTTTTTAAACAGACTCTATTTAACTTTTAACGTCATGTTGATCGCACAGGAATTACGAAAAACAAATATTGCCGAGTACATTTTATACATGTGGCAGGTGGAAGATTTGCTGCGGGTTTGTTCTTTTAATTCTGAATTGATTGATAAAAAGCTTGTCAGCCGGTTTAATGCCGATGAAAATACAAGTAAAGAGATTGCTGCATGGTACAACAATCTGGCACTCATGATGGAAAAAGAACACATCAGAACAAATGGTCATTTGCAGGTGATTGCCAATCTGGTAAACGATTTAAATGAGTTCCACCTGAAGTTGATTGAAAAAGAGTCGGATGAGGAATACCTACGTTTGTACCAAATGAACCGGGAAGCCATCGCCGAATTTGTAGGTAAATCGGGCAAATCTGTTGAAAATGAAGTGGAATCCTGTCTGAATGATTTGTACGGAGTGTTGCT
>JAUYEQ010000021.1 GCA_030691295.1 Bacteroidota bacterium | reverse complement strand
ATATGATTGGATTTTTTGCCATCGATTTCACCATTTCTTTCGAAACTACGTTGGCCTTCGATAAACCAAGGAAAATATCGGCGCCTTTCATTGCATCATCCAAAGTATGGACATCGCGAACGGTAGCAAATTTCTCTTTGTATTTGTTTAGGTCAGAGCGATCTTTCCGAAGCGCTCCTTTCGAATCCAGCATTACTATATTTTCGCACTTTGCGCCAAGCGAAACAATCAGTTTTGCGCAAGCAATGGCAGCTGCCCCTGCCCCATTTATCACAATTTTAGCTTCCTGAAGTTTTTTCCCGGCCAGTTCAAGTGCGTTGATTATTCCGGCTGAACAAATAATGGCTGTTCCATGCTGATCGTCGTGCATCAGCGGAATATGAATTTCACGCTTCAGTCTTTCCTCTATTTCAAAACATTCAGGCGCTTTAATGTCTTCCAGATTAATTCCACCGAATGTAACAGCAATATTCTTAACTGTTTCAATAAATTGATCAATATCTTTGGTTTCAACTTCGATATCGAAAACGTCAATATCGGCAAATATCTTAAACAGAAAACCTTTGCCTTCCATGACTGGTTTGCCTGCTCCCGCGCCAATGTCGCCCAAACCCAGAACTGCAGTTCCATTTGATATTACCGCGACAAGATTTCCCTTCGAGGTATATTTATAAATATCTTCAAAATTCTTTTCAATTTCCAGACAGGGATGTGCCACTCCAGGCGAATAGGCCAGTGAAAGATCGCGTTGGGTGGTGTGTGGTTTTGTGGTTACGACTTCCAGTTTTCCGGGACGTCCTTCTGCATGATAACGGAGGACGTCTTCTTTCGTTATTTTTGCCATAATATTAATTTTAGGTATGCTTAATATTTGGATTTAGCACGAAATGACGATTAAAGTTAAGACTAATATATGTGATAAAAATATGACAGGATTCATGAAACGAACATGCCGCAACATTAATTTAGAAAACTATTGTTTCACCACCTGAAATCTGTCATTTCCGCTGCCAATTCGTCCGTTTGTGCTCATTCCCTGAACTTCAATCACAAAATCCGAGATTACTTTTCCGGCAGTGACAGATATTTCGGCCTCACCGGTTTCGTCGATCGAAAGTTCAGGAATCCATTGCAATGTAGTTCTTAAATCACGCCGCGCATTGGAAGGCTCCGACTGAAATACATTTGAACCCAGGTTATCGTGCTTGACCCGGCCAGTAGTTTTTTCTTTTTCAGAATCAGGAATTTGCGGACCTCTCTTCAAAAATATTTCAATAATACCAACAGAGTTGAGCCCTGTATAGCGCTGTATATCCATCGGATTGGTGGAAACATTGATGCGTTCAACTTCCGTTGGAGAAATGCTGGTGATAGACGAAATATCGGTTCCAATTTGCTGTCCGTCGATTACAATTAATGCGCCCCCCTGATAATTAAAAGAGTTCTCGCTGCCATAAAATACAATCTGATTGTTCATTAATTTGTAGGGTTTTATGGTTTTAATCACGTCCATAATGTTGGTTGAAGTACTCAATAACCTTTTTTGGTTGTCGTTGGCTACATTGTTTGGTTTAACAATTTTTGGAGCCTTATTAAACAAATCAGGATTGTTCCTGAAATAGTTTGCATCTGCACCCATGTCATTGTGTAAAAGTGAAGTTATCCTTCCTAATCCGGCAATATATTCTGACATTCCTTCTTCTAAATTTTTACTGAAATTGATGTTCAGTTCCCGTTTCCCTTCAGGGTCGGTCGCTTTTGCTGAAAAGTCTTCTTTATTGGCCTGATCAAGGTTTGGAAATGAAAACAGACCTTCCCGATTGGTGGTAGTGGTGTGCAATTGCATGTTTTTGTTGTTCACCAGGCTAACCTTTGCCTTGTTTATTTTGTTTCCGCTTTTATCGGTTACAATTCCCGAAATACCCTTGTTCTCCTGAATATTATCCGAGGCATTTTCTGGTTTAAATTGCATTATCTTAAGCCAGTTAAAATCTCTTTGCCGGTTGGCTATCAGAAAAACATCCATCATGGCCGTATTTGTAATCTGTTCCTGAAAAGCTGCAGAAATAAGGCTGAACGGGGTTTCCAGTTTGGGCCCTGCCAAATGGTATTCTTCAATTGTCAGTGCTGTTTGGTTTTTTCGAAATCTATCGGCAATCGAAACACTCACATTTCCACTTGTTGGCTGGTTGCTTTCGTCCGTTAACCGGATATTAATTTTCATGCTTTCACCTTGTTTCAGGCTACTTTTCTCAGGTTGAACCTCGATTTTCAACTGTTGTCTTTTATCAACAAATACCAATCGCGTGGCCGGCAATTTTGTATCGTCAGCAAAAACTGACAATAAATTAATGCCTTGCGGAAGAAATTCAGTTGGAATTTTTATCCGTCCCAAACCATTAATATCCATATCGGCTGACCAATTCAAGCCACCTCCATTGGAAGAAGTAATTGTAACAGCATGTTTTTGTTTATCCGCAAAAATCAGATTGGCCGAGATAAAATCAGCATCGGTTTTGGCCACAGAAAAAGCAAGTCCGGAAGTGTTCGGAGCTGGCAAATCGAAGGTTTGGTTTTGTCCTGTTTTTCCTGAAATTAGCAGTTTCAATTTTTGTTTTCCGTCATTTTCAACCGCAAACAGTCCCAGCCCTTTGGTAAATGTTTTTACAATGGCAACCTGTTTTCCGTCCTGATTCACTACCGATCCTTCCAAATCCACAGGCATTCCCCAGTTATTAAAAGCTGTAAACCCAATTTTAACCGGCACTCCTGCCAAAATCGTTCCGCCTTCAGGATAAAAACTGATTTTAATCGGATCGAGGTTTGATGGAAGAAATACTTCTTTTTTCCATTCATCTTTGTTGTCGG
>JAUYEQ010000117.1 GCA_030691295.1 Bacteroidota bacterium | reverse complement strand
TTTCAAGCAAATCAAAATTCCAGTCGCAGGTTCCGGGTACAATCATCTGGCTGGTGCTTGCAATGGAGAATTCGCTCTTTTTCACTCCTGAAAAAAGATAATTGAGCGCGTCGGGCATAAAAAGAATTGAGCCGGTGATTTCGAGCAGCGAGGACTGGTCTTTCACCATCGAAAACAACTGAAACAAACTGTTGAACTGCATAAACTGAATGCCGGTTTGGGCATAAACTTCTTCCTTCGGAACAAGCTTAAATAAATCGTCCATGGAAGTATTGGTGCGAGAATCGCGGTAGGCAAAAGGAAGTGAAAGGATCAATCCTTCCTTGGTAAGGTGCACAAAATCAACACCCCAGGTATCCACTCCGATTGATTCAGGCTGAATACCATACTCTTTGATACACATTTTCAAACCGGTCTTCAATTCGTTGAACAAACTGAAAATATTCCAGAAATAGTGACCGTTGATCAACTGCATTTGATTCGTAAAACGATGAACTTCTGTCAGTTTAAGTTTACCATCTACTAAAATTCCAAGAATTGCACGTCCGCTTGAAGCGCCAAGATCAAAGGCTAAAAAATATTTTCTGTTCATCGTTTCAGGTTTATTTAAATTCAATTCAAACAAAGAAAACAAAATTCAAGGTAAGTGGTATCCTGTGCAATCCTGAAGGAGGAAGTGCGAAGTGACTAAAGTTGAAAATAACAATTTGAAAATGTGAAAATATGGAAATTTGAGATTGAAAAAATTGAAAATCGTCAATTCTTTAGGCTCAATAATACATAGTGTGGGTTAGAGCTTTTATTCGCAAATTGAACCTTTTCATTTCCTTATTTAAATAAGGAAATAAGGTTGTGTTCGTATGGTTAGTATTATTACTAAGGTTAATTTCTCAAAATAAGGTTTCAGGAAACATAATTGATTAATTGTCTGTATAAGACGCTCATTAATCGGAAAATAACCTTATTTCTGGTTTGCAAACCTTAGTAGAACATATCGCACCCCACTGACTTTAACCTTATTAATCATCAATGAATTTGAAAAATAATTACCCGCACCAAACGTTATAGAACCATTTTTCTCATCTTCAAATTTTCATATTTTATCAGTTTCACATCTTCAAATTCCTACATCTTCTCATCTTCACATCATCTCATTTTCTCATTTTCCTCTATAGTGCTTATCCGCAAACTTAATATACTGCTGCCAGTCGTAAAGTGTCAGGTCGTGCTTTCCGGAGCGGATATGGTAGCCAATGGTTCCCATTACCGGTTGGTTTACTTCGGGCATTTCTTTAGCCGGAAGTCCTTCCACTCCGAGAAATTCATATACAGCTGACGCATATTTTGCGGCTAGAAATTCGCCTCCCGGATCGGCCCATTTATCGCCGTCGGCACTTGCTACGTACAACGGACGGGGAGCAATCAGGGCTAGCAGCATGTGCTGATCAACCGGAAGCTTATCTTCATTATCATTGTATTTCAGGAAATTATCGCAAAACCAATGTGGAAAGGAAGTATTGATTATCCTGACAGTTTCTCCAATTTTCCTGCGTGAAAGAGCAGCCCCACCACAGCCAGACTCATTGGAAATGACCATTGCAAAACGCGGATCATTTGCTCCTGCCCATAATGCAGCTTTGCCCAGTCGGGAATGCCCCAGCACTGCCACTTTTTTCGCATCAACCAAAGGTTCCTGCTCCAGATAATCCATTACTTTACTCAAGCCCCATGCCCATGCGGCAACCGATCCCCACTCGTTGTGCTTTGGATTTAATTGATTTTCATGATAAAAAAACGGATGAATTCCATCTGAGAAGTCGTTTTTATCGGGGTCGATATCGCCGTAATAAATCGTAACCAGTCCATATCCGGCTTTGATGATCTCCTCAACCGGCCAGCTATCTTCATCAGAAGCCCTTGATTGTTCGGTTACCTGATTATTAATGATTCCGATGGAAGGATTGTTGTTCACCCATGATTCTGTCAGCCGGATTGCAGGATCGTTTATAACTGTATGATTGCCGGTAAAATTATACCCTACGAAAACAGGCACATTTTCTTTGTCTTTTGGCAGATACATCAGCACATTCACTTCCAGATGATGTTCATTTTTATTAAAAAACAGGGAAAGCTGTTTACGATGAGCCAATCCATTTAATGCATTGTCAGAGCTTTCCCAAACCTTTATTTCTGAAATTCCCAATTCACCGGGAACTTTTCCGTAAACCTCGTTGGCAAAAAGTTCAAGGATTTCAGGCCTTTGTTTTTTTAACCAGACTTTTTCAGATTTAACCTTTCGTCCGTTGAAACGGGTTAAAACATCAGGCAATTTATACTCAGGAATTTTTGATTCTTCGTAATTAACGTTTTCGCGCTGTGCATTTGCGTATCCCAACATCAGGAAAGAAAAAAGCAGTAAAAGAGTAAAATTCTTCATGGTTTGAATAAAAACAGGTTAGTGCATAAAGATAATAAACAAAATATAGAAGTAAGGTGTTATCACTTCAAATATGCAACACACAACTCAAAGTATCTGATGAAAGAATATAAAAAACTGTTTGATCGTGCTGACCTAAACATCACTTCCTGGATGTCAAAACATGGTCTTTTACTACTACGGCTGAGTGTCGGAATTGTGTTCCTTTGGTTTGGTTTTCTGAAATTCATTCCTGGTTTAAGTCCAGCGCAGGATCTTGCCATTCGGACGGTTGATCTGTTAAGTTTCGGACTGGTTCCTGGAAAAGTATCCATTAATATTCTTGCAGCCTGGGAAGTACTTATTGGCATCGGCCTGCTTTCAGGGGTTTACATGCGTACCACCCTCCTGCTGCTTTTTCTTCAAATGATCGGAACCCTGACACCAGTTTTCCTTTTCCCGGCTGAAGTATTTACAAAAATTCCATACGCCCCAACCC
>JAUYEQ010000264.1 GCA_030691295.1 Bacteroidota bacterium | reverse complement strand
TCTTTCAGATCTCCTGGTGGATAGAACGGGAACATATTTTCGACCATCCATTCGTTGGCTTTCACCGGTGTCATCTTCCAGTTCATATTGCAAGTCGAAACAATTTCAACAAACGAGGTTCCCTTTTTATCCATTGCAGCCTGAAAAGCTTTTGAAATGGCTTTCCTGCATTTACGAATCGTAGCAGGTGTTTGTACCGACTGACGCGTTACATAGGAAGTTCCGGGCAATTGGGCAATCAGTTCGGTAATTTTCAGCGGATAACCGTTTAGTTCGGCATCGCGGCCATTGGGTGTTGTGGCAGTAATCTGACCCAGCAGGGTAGTGGGTGCCATTTGTCCGCCTGTCATGCCGTAAATACCGTTGTTCACAAAAATCACGACCATGTTTTCGCCACGGTTACAAGCATGTAATATTTCGGCAGCCCCAATGGAGGCTAAATCGCCGTCGCCCTGGTACGTAAAAACAACTTTATCAGGATTGGTTCTTGCAATGCCTGTTGCAACTGCAGGTGCTCTTCCGTGCGCAGCTTCCTGCCAGTCGATGTCGATGTAATTGTAAGCAAATACAGCACATCCAACTGGCGAAACGCCAATTGTTTTTTCCTGAATTCCCATGTCTTCAATAACTTCGGCAAGAAGTCGGTGAATTACGCCATGACTGCAACCCGGGCAGTAATGCATCGTAGTGCCGGTCAGCATTACTGGTTTTTTGTAAACCAGATTTTTTGGGTTAATAATATCTGCTAGTTCCATAAATTATCCTCCTATCAGTTTTTGTTCCAGTGCCTCAACTACTTCCGACGGGGTTGGAATAATTCCGCCCATCCGTCCAAAATGTTTAACAGGCACCGCGCATCCAACAGCCAGTTGAACATCTTCAACCATTTGTCCGGCATTCATCTCAACAACTAAAAATCCTTTTACACGTTTTGCCAATTCAGCAATTGGTTTCTTCGGAAAAGGGAACAAAGTAATCGGGCGAAGTAGTCCCAGTTTGATACCTTTTTCGTGGGCCAAATCCACTGATTTCTGGCAAACCCTTGATGATGAACCAAAGGCTACGATTACATATTCGGCATCGTCGCATTGAATTTCCTCATAAAGAACTTCCTCTGCTTCCATTTTGGCGTATTTTGCCTGCAGGCGTTGGTTGTTTACTTCCATTTTCAATGAGTCCATTTCAAGGGAAGTAATAATATTTGCTTTGCGGTTTGGCTTGCGTCCATTGGTTGCCCACGAACCGTATTTTTCATCAATTTCTTCGGTGGTCAGTCTTGGAATATAATCTGCCAACACCACTTTTTCCATCATCTGACCAATGGCTCCATCGCTCAGAATCATTGCCGGATTGCGGTATTTGAAAGCCAGTTTAAAGCCAAGTTCAACAAAATCGTTCATTTCCTGAACCGAAGATGGCGCAAGCACAATCAAACGGTAATCGCCGTGACCTCCGCCTTTGGTCGATTGAAAATAATCAGCCTGCGATGGCTGAATGGTTCCCAGTCCCGGACCTCCACGCTGTACATTGACAATCAGGCAGGGCAATTCGGAACCTGCTATATAGGAAATCCCTTCGGCCATTAAGCTAATTCCGGGGCTCGAAGACGAAGTAAGTACTTTTTTACCCGAGGCTGCAGCTCCGTAAACCATGTGGATGGAGGCAATTTCACTTTCGGCCTGAAGTACCACCATTCCTGTTTCATTCCAGGGTTCGCGGTCCATCAGGGTTTCCATCACTTCCGACTGGGGAGTAATGGGATAGCCGAAATAACCATCGCAACCACAGCGAATGGCTGCTTCGGCAATTACTTCATTTCCCTTCATTAATCTTAATTCACCCATTATTCTTTGTTTTACGTTTTAACTTTGTTGAACAAGTGCCTAAAATGCCTAAAGTTGAGAGTGCCTAAAGTACTCTAGGCACTCCCAACTTTAGACACTTCGAACTTCTTATATTTTTACACGATACACAGTAATGCAGGTATCGGGGCAAACTGTTGCGCAGTTTGAACAGCCAATACAAGCTTCCGGATTCTTCATGAATGAATAGTGATATCCGCGGCTGTTAACCTGTTTGTTTTGTCCAAGCACATCCTGCGGACAAGCCACCACACAAAGACCGCAGCCCTTGCATTCTTCGTTGTCAACCACTACTGCTCCGATTACTTTTGCCATAACTATATTTTTATCAGTCTTACTTTTCTTGTCAAGTTCGGAGTTCGAAGTGCCTAAAGTGCGCTAAAGTTATTAAGCGTCAACTTTAGGCACTCCGAATTTTAGAGCACTCCGAACTCTTTATTAAATTGCTTCAGCCTTTTTCCCAATTCGTCAAATTGTTCGCGTTTAACATGCG
>JAUYEQ010000263.1 GCA_030691295.1 Bacteroidota bacterium | reverse complement strand
AAACCCCACATGCAAAGGTCGGTTTCGTGAATTCCCTGGTTTCCTACATCGCCGTTGCCATAATTCCAGTGCCAGTGCCAGTTGTAGTGTACAAGGTTTTTGCTGAAGGGGCGCATTGGGGCAGGTCCGCACCACAAATCGTAATCCAGCCCGGCGGGAATCTGCGAAATACCCTGATCGCCAATATCCGGACGCCAGCGATAAACCAGTCCGCGCGACATGTAAACCCGGCCAATCAAACCATCTTCGAGGTGTTTAACTGCTTCGCGTATGGCCACCGAGCTGCGTAGCTGAACGCCATGCTGTACAATCCGGTTGTATTTATAGGCAGCTTCAATCATTTTCTGGCCTTCATAAATATTGTGCGTCGCCGGTTTTTCAATGTAAACGTCTTTTCCGGCCTGACAAGCCCATATCGATTGCAGTGCATGCCAGTGGTTCGGAGTTGCAAGGGTCACGGCATCAATGGTTTTATCGTCGTAGGTTCTGCGGAAATCCTGCTCAATGGCCACTTTTTTGCCGTACTTTTTTTCGAATTCGCGGGCCCGTGTCTGAAGTAAATTCATATCAGGGTCGCACAATACAGCCACTTCAACATTCGATTTTTCCTGAAGTCCCATGACTTCTTCGATATGGGATTTACCCCTGCCGTTAATACCGAGTACGGCTACACGGATACGATCGTTTGCTCCTTTTACACTGGCCGGAATAATTTCTGGTTTTTTCACCTGGGCAGTAACTGCTGATGGTGCAACGGCTGCAATCAACGCTCCGGTAGCCGCAGTCCTTAGAAATGTTCTTCTTGAATTTTTTTCTTCCTTTTCCATTGGATATTTAGTTTATGTTGGTTATTTGAAATTCTTTGACAATTTGTTAATTTCTGAATTGCTTAAATCGCCGCCAATTACAATTTTGTGTTTAAAAACGATGCTTTCCCCTTCATTCAGGATGATTTTTACCGGTGCAGCATTTTTGTCAAAAGCGCGGCCGCCAAGGTTATTGGTGGCAAAAAGACCATATCCGCGGGCATGCGACCATGCCGGATAGTTTGGATTCTTAGCGTTGTCGATTATAACAACTGTAAGGATTTCACCTTCTTTATTGGCCCGTAAAGCAACCCACGGACTTCTTTTCGACCATACATCTCCTCCTGAAATCCCTTCTGCATTTCGGTAAACACCGTTCACTCCTTCATTATTCATGATTGGAACTTCGGTCACAATACCGTTTGCATCCAGAAATTTATCTGGTTTCGTGGCAGGTTCTTCAAAAGCACGATCCAATCTCAGCCCAATTAAACCTTCCTTGTTTTCAGTAAAAGTAACTTTCTGCGTTGCTGTAAGTTTTGAAGTTCGTTCGATCGTACGAAGATTTCCAGTTCCTTCAAAAACAAAAG
>JAUYEQ010000102.1 GCA_030691295.1 Bacteroidota bacterium | reverse complement strand
AGCAACTTTTGTGAAAAAGTGCGCATTTGTTTACTCCACTACCTGAGCTTTGAATACATTTGCAGCATAAACGGGAAGGTTCAGAAAGTTGAAATGCCACCCGGTAAAACGTTATTCGATGTAGATAAATTACCTGTTCAGCCAGATTTATTCAGCGTAATTAATTGATTATTATAACAGTAAGTTTTTTGAAAATTGATTTTCCTAAAACTTTCGGATGGCAGTGAATATTAGTATTGAAAGCTTGTTGATTTTAGTTGGAAAACATTTTTATTTATTTAATAACGCAATCTTATACCAATAGAAAAATGCTTCAGGATTCGTTCTTTTCAGCCGGTTAAGTTTCATATTCATCGGTTCTTCAATGACCCAGTCTTTCATTTGCAATGGATTGCTGTATTTTTCAATGTTAACAGAATCATTTTTTATCAGAGTAGCAAGATAAGCTGCTTTCGACGCATGGATAATAGCCTTGTCCAAGTGGTATATTTCTGAGAAAATGAACCTGGTAACCCGCTGTATTCCTTGCTGCAGCAGATTGAAATCTCCTTTACCATCAGTGCCCCGTGTTACGATGCAAAGTGCAGTTTGATAAATATCATCCATTACATCTTCAACTGAAAGTGAATCTTGCCCTCTGTAATAAAGTTCAGTCAGGGCAAACTCCCGGAATGTTGATTTGATAATTTCAACATCGGTTACAACATCGGTCAGGTTACCAATATCGTAAAGCTGTTTGATAATTTCCATGCTCATGCTATCTTCCCTTTTGTAGTATGGAATTCCGGTTGTGTTCGGAGCAAATGCAGTTAGTTTATCTCCTGTAATATCTTCGATACATGGTGCATTTACAGTTAATGGTTCGCCACTTTCTGGCACAAACGAAGACTTGATATTGAGTTGAACAATGTTTTTATAATGTACCTCTTCAAAAAGAACGTCAAGCAACACAAATTCTTCGTCTTTGCGGGTCTTATGAATTGGGGGAAAGAAAAATTTATAATGCGCCTTGTCGATTTTTGAGTCAGCATTCCTTTGTTGCTGTTCTTTTCTCAGGAATCCCTGTTCAGAGGCTACCTTGTCAAGTATGGTTTCAAAATCTTCAGGTTTCTCCGGAACAATAATATCAATGTCAATCGATAGTCTCTTCGTTGAATTTAAATGAAGCATTAATGCCGTTCCACCCTTAAAAACAAATGGCAGCTTTAGTTTTACAAGTCCTTCCAATAATAAAAGGGCACGAATAACCTTCTCAACCAATATCCTATCAGCATTTCGGTTTGCTTTGGATACTTTTTCTATCCAATCTAAGGTAATTTTTTCCTGATCAATCATATTCTAAAAATTGGCAGCAAATTAGTTTTGCTGCCGTAAATTTGAAATTGAATTTAAATAATTCCGAAAACTTTCTTTCTTTCTTTTTCTATCAGCGTATCGTAACATACGGTTCTCATTCACTGAATATTTGCTCAATGCCTCCAGAAAAATTGTTTTCATCTCAGAACCTTGCTGGGCAGAAAATATTAATTCATCACAGAAAATATCAACCAGCATTTTTTCAATTGTTACAGTGTTTAATCCGTCAATCTTTTGCAAAGGTGCTTCTGTAACTAATGATTTTACAATCAGGTTCTCCTTTTCTTCGGAAAGATATTTTTCAAATATATCTTCCGTTGGGTCCACAAAAACAGGATACTTTTCTTCTTTTAAATAGAAAAAAACCGATTGGGTTGCTTCCTTCTCAACTTCAATGAGAATATAAAACCGGCCAGGTTGATGTATCATGAACTCATTGAAAGAAGATGTATTCCAGATACAGATCTGGAGATAAGGGAATTCTTTTTTTAATTTTGAATGGATTGATTTTATTTTAGCTGAGATTTCGGGAAAATATATTTTACCTTCCCCTAAAGCAAGTTTGCCCCTACCAATGCGGTTTAAAACACCTTTTTGGACTAAATCATATATTCTCCAATTGACTGTGGCGATTTTAATTTGTGGCTCATCCATTTCATAAAATCTGGCAATATCATTGGATCCAAAGGTTTCTTTACCCTTGAAATTTTCTTTTAACCGGTCGATATTTAGCTTATCTGTTGCGATGATAAAATGTGTTTGGATGCAAAGATAATTAATTTCTATATTTTGGCAGCAAAATACGAATGCTGCCGAAATTTTGATATTGTTTTCAGATAGGATTCCATCATAAAACCAAGCCTATCTATTTATGGATAAATTTTCTACACTTCTGATTTCCCACATAATTATTTTTCTCTTTTTCAATGATCTAAGATATTGCTGAACTATTAAGTCTGGAAATAAAATACGATCAGGATAAAGCCTTTGAATTGGTTTGATGAGAAAATAATCCCTAAAATTGGCTAATTCTACTTTCCTAAATTGATTTTTACTTGTAATATCTGTCAATATCCGCCTGTCGTTGTCGGTGTCTTTTTCGAATATGCTCCAGGCAAAGATCAACCTCTTTCTGTGTAGCGAATGCCCTGGCTATAACTAACAACCTGGCATCTCGGACACTCAGTAGAGGCATTATCTCTTGATTTTCAAGCTTTAATATTAATATATAAAGGCTGGCCATCATCACCAATGCCATATGATGTTGCCATGCCAACCATCCTGTTACTTGATAACCTGACATTCCCAACTCATTCTTGCAATCATCGAAACAGCGCTCGACCCAATATCTGCTACATTGAAAATATGCCCATTCTTTGTTAGTGTATTTTGCTTTATCTCCATGGCTGAGCGAATATTTTGTCTTCTCAGATCTGGTGATAACCAATGTCCTTTTGCAGGCTTTTTGCTATCCGGTATACTTACAATATCTTCCACAAGTTGACCCGTTACCATTTGGATGGTCGATATAAAATTGACAACAACCT
>JAUYEQ010000257.1 GCA_030691295.1 Bacteroidota bacterium | reverse complement strand
GGGTAGGGAATCAATACAAACGAAAAATAAAGGAAGCCGCCAAATATGCCTAAGATTTTATTTATCCAACCCACTCAATATGCCGAAAATGGCAAATTGTGTAAGCAGTCTAAAATTCACCTGCCCGGACTGGCATTTCCTCTTTTGGCGGCTTACACCCCAAAACATTGGGAAGTGGAATTGTGCATCGAAGTAATTGATTCGGTGAATTTTGATTCGGATGCCGATATCATTGGAATTGGCACCATGGGACATGCGACTTTTCGGGGGATTGAGATTGCCAAAGAGTTTAAAATGCGAAACAAAACGGTGGTGATGGGTGGCTACATGGCTTCCATTGCCAAGGAGGAAGCCATCAAATATGTTGATTCTGTGGTGGTGGGAGATGCGGAGATTTCGTTCTTGAAAATGCTGGAAGATTTTGAAAAGCATGGAAAATTGCAACCATTTTACGATTATCCAATTTCGAAATTAGAGAACTTGCCCGTTCCCCGATACGACTTGTTGATGAAAAAGCCGATCGGCGACATGTTGCCGGTTCAGGCCGGCAGGGGCTGCACTTTTACCTGTTCTTTCTGTTCCATCGCCTGTTTGTATGAAGGCAAATACCTGTTTCGTCCGGTTGATGAGGTTATCCGCGACATTAAAGCGGTGAAGGCTTTGGGATTCAAACGGTTTTATTTAATCGACGACAACATCGTTTCCAACCCGTCGTACCTGAAAGAACTCTGCGAAAAAATTGCTCCTCTGAAGATGCACTGGGCAAGCCAATGTGCGCTACACCTTGCAAAAAAGCCTGATTTGCTGAAACTTGTGGTGAAATCAGGCTGCGACTTAATGAGTTTTGGCGTTGAAAGCATTGATCAGGAATCGCTGAACAGTTTGGAAAAGCCATGGGTAAAAGTAAGCGACCATGAAGATAATTTCAGAATTTTGAGCGAGGCCGGAATTACCGTAAGCACCGAAATGATTGTTGGAACTGACTTCGACACGGAGGAATCCATCCGCGCCACTTTTGATTTTATACACCGGAACAGAGTGCCCATTCCACGTTTCTACATTCTGACACCAATTCCCGGAACCGCGCTGTTTAAGCAGTTCAAAGAACAAGGCCGCTTGCTGACAGAAGATTTGAAAGAATTTAACGGGGCGCAATGCGTTCACATTCCCGATAAAATCAGTCCTGAAAATCTGACCCGAATGTACTGGTGGCTCAACAATCAAATATTTTCAGTAAAAAGTATTTTGCACCGTGTATTGCTAAACAAGTACCTTTGGCGAAACCCGAAAATGTTGCTGTTTGCGCTCGGTGTAAATTTGCATTACCGGCATTATGTGCGAAAGAAAGTAACGCCGAATATTTTTTGAGAAACGTCAAATTGGATCAACCCTAATACGACAACTTTAAAAAC
>JAUYEQ010000063.1 GCA_030691295.1 Bacteroidota bacterium | reverse complement strand
GGGTTTGGGCGTGAATAGAATACCTGAAAGAATCACTTCTATGGGTGGAAAATTCCTGTGGGACGATTGCAAGGAAGTTCCTGAAATACAGACTTCGATTTACCATTATCCGAAAGAGAAGAAAATAATTCAGTTTGAAGTGCGCAACTGGTGCACCAACCTTGAAGATGGCGCCGGAGTTGGCAACATTTTTTATGGCGACAAAGGATATATGGTGATTAAAGGTTACGACACGTACGAAACATACCTTGGCGAAAAACGCGAAAAAGGTCCAGGCCGCTCAGAAAAAGGTGAATTGACCCTGCATTTTAAAAACTGGTTCGATGCCATCCGCGCCCGTGATATGAGTATTCAGAACGGGCCGGTACAATCGGGACATTTGTCTTCATCGTTGGCTCATCTCGGCAATATTTCCTATCGTCTGGGCAAACAGCTTGCTTTCGATCCGATTGCGGAACGTTTTATTGGCAGTGATATTGACGATGCCAACAACATGCTTTCGCGCGAATACCGTGCACCATATCTTTTACCTGAAATTATATAAACAACAACCATCAATCTTCTAACTATGGAGAATCAGAAAAATTTTAGCCGTCGTAAATTTATCGGCACAACCGGCGCTGCTGCTGTCGGCACAATGTTCGTGAATCCACTGTCAGCAATGGTTTCAGGAGCAAAAGCAAAACTAAAGCTGGCGCTGGTCGGAACCGGTAGCCGTGGAATCTCCTTCTGGGGAAAAAGTATTTTGAGCAGATACCCAAACGATATTGAGTTTGTTGGTTTGTGCGATGTCAATCCCGGTCGTTTGCAATATGCCCTTAATTTTATGGGAGTAAAATGTCCGGTTTTTACGAACTTCGAGGAAATGATCCAGAAGACCAAACCCGACACGGTAATTGTAACCACGGTGGATTCGACTCACCACCTGTTCATTATCAAGGCGCTCGAAATGGGCTGTAATGTGATTACCGAAAAACCGATGACAACTGACGAAATGAAATGTCAGGCCATCCTGGATGCCGAACGGAAATGGGGCCGGAAAGTAATTGTGGGCTTCAACTACCGTTGGGGAATACAGTTTACCGAATTGAAAAAACTCCTGGCCGCTCAGCGTGTGGGTAAAGTTACTTCGGTCGATTTTCACTGGTACCTGAATACTTCGCACGGCGCCGATTATTTCCGTCGCTGGCATGGCGAACGCGACAAGGGTGGAACTTTGCTTGTACACAAAGCCACTCACCATTTCGATTTGCTCAACTGGTGGATTGACTCTGATCCGGTGGAAGTTACGGCAATGGGTTCGCTCGATCACTACGGCAAAAACAATGCCTTCAGAGGTTCAAACTGTCGTAATTGCGGTTATACCGACAAGTGCAAATTCTACTGGGACATTACAAAAAGCAAGCAAATGGTGGATTTGTACACCAGTAATGAAAAATACGATGGCTACATCCGCGACAACTGTTTGTGGCGCGAGGAAATTGACATTTACGATAAAATGGCGGTGCAGATTAAATACGCAAATGGGGTACAGGTGAGTTATTCGCTGACTACTTATTCGCCTTACGAAGGCTTCACCATTGCTTTCAACGGCATGGACGGACGTATTGATTCGTGGGAAGGAATTCCGTGGCGCATGAAAGAGCAGGTTGATCAGGCCGCTTTACATGCCAGGGAAATGAGCCAGACTGGCGAAAAAGAAGAGGGCTACGATGAAATAATGGTCTCTGACAATTTCGGTAAAACAGAACTCGTAAAAGTACCGCGTGTTCGTTCCGGACACGGAGGTGGCGACGAACGGCTGCACGACAAAATATTCAAAGATCCGAATATGGCCGATCCATACAAACATTCGGCTGGAACCCGCGACGGAGCAATGTCGAGCCTGATTGGGATTGCTGCCCGTAAGAGTATCGAAGAAGGTCGTCCGGTGAGGATTGAAGAGTTAACAGATTTGAAACCTTCAGTCAACCGGGGTTAAGCAAAATTATTTAGAGTTACAGGAAGGTGCGCCGAAAGGTGTCACCTTTTTAAATCCGGGAGGGGGAAACTTCAGTCTAAGCTGTTGTTTCCCCTTTTAATATTTTATTATCCGGCAATCGCCTCAATGCACCTTTCGGCAACTTTGCCGTCAATACGGTAGGCGTATTTCTGAATAAACGAATCGTATTTTGCGCGGTCAACCCTTAATGCTCCCCTGAAAATACCTGAGAGAATAGTGGCCAAGCTGTTGGCATCAGTGGCCTGAAAAGCAACACCTTCGGCAATATAACCCAGAATGTCCTGTTTCAAATGGTCAAGAATTATCAGCGGCTTGTAGAAATAAATGGTTTCGGTTCCAACCGTCGAAAAACAGGTAATCAGCACATCGCACGAAGCAATCAATTGATATAAATCGGAAGTTTTATCAATTGTATAGTTTTTACAACCGGCTTCGGTGGCAATGGCCGAGTAATAGCCAGAATCGGCAAATTCGCGGGGATGAAGTTTTACAATCAGTTGTGTGTTCTGTAATTTTCCGGCAGCCTTAAATACATCGAAAGCTGCCTGATACCTCAACTCCGGATCGCGCTGGGGCTGCGACGCAAAAAGAATTTGTTCGGTCGGATTTGCCATTTTTCGGTTTTCAGCTTTCATCAAAACCGGAATAATATCGGTACGGATTTGTCCAACTGAAATCACCGAATCATTCGGATAATTTCCCTTTTCAATCAGAAAATCTTCCCAGTATTTTCCCCAGGTAAGTGTCAGGTCGGGCATTACCTGATTCCGGCTGTCATTTGGCGTGAAAAGATATGCCGGATGCAAATCGTGCATCGTTCCATGCTGTAAACCGATGGTTTTTATTCCGCAGAATTTGGCTGCATCCAGAATCGACTTTGTGAGCGGACTATTTTCGTCACCTGCAATCACTGCTTTTATTCCTGAACCTGCAAAATACTTTCGGGCAGCAAAATACCGAAAAAGGAAGAATCCGGAAGATGAATCGAGCGACTGAAAAACTTCGAATGTAAGTCTTTGAATCAACGAAAGATCTGGTTTGGGAACTTTCGGATAGGCAGTCCTTAATGTTATTCGTGCTGTACGGGTCGATTGCCGAACCTCTTTGTTGAACATTCCGGAAATCAGGAAACCTTCGAGAAATATTTTCGGACAATGGTTCATGGAGGTTTGATACTGCTTATTGGAGAATGAATAGTCTGATTTACCTTTCGGTTTTGGCATTAAAACTTCAGTCAAAAGTGCGAATCTGTCATCGAGTTGCGAAATTAAATATTCAAGAATATGATGTCCTGACCTGGTTTTCAAGGTATTTTTATCCATCACCGCAGAATACTTTTCGGTCATATAAAGAAGGTATTCCGGCTTTTTCTTTTTGAAGAACAAATTTTTCAGGAAACGAATTTTTATAAGAAAAACATAGCTGAAAAGAATTTTAAAATTGAATTCGCTTTGGGATTCCACCTCCGGAAACCTGAAATCGACCTCCGAAAATATCCTTCGCAAAATATATACATCGGGAGTCACAAACCAAATATGATTATTAAACGTGTTGAATTGCTGTTTCACCGGCTTCAGAAAATACATCAGATTTCGCACTGCAAAATACACCCTGAATTTATGGTAATGCCAAATACTCGCGTTGTCAATCCTGAAAAGATCGGCCACTGTTTGATCGCCAACCGGCAAATCACCAAACTGAAGCACCTCTTCCATTGTTTGATAATTCAATTGCCGCTTTTCTTCGGAAGTCAGAACAATTGGTTGTGCAAAATCCGGTGAATTACTTCCAGACAAAGCAAAAACTTTCGCTCCTTCTTCTATCAGGAGTTCGATTTCTTCAATTTCCGAATCATCGAGTGGGCGGTTTATAATGATGGTTTTTCTCATATTTCTGTAATTTAAGCCTGTAAAAGTGTGGCCAACTTTCCGGTTAACTCCTTTCTGGAATATTCCTTGGCAATATCATTAATTACCCCTGAAACCGGACGATCCAGACTTTCCTTTATAAATTGCCGCATTCCGTCCGAATCTGCATAGTCAAACAGTTGGCCGCATTGTGTTTCCTGAATAATTTTGGCCAGATCGCCATCAACTGGGCCAATTGCCAGTATTGGCTTTTCAGAAGCAAGGTATTCGAAAAATTTACCGGTCAGAATTCCCTTGTTGTTTTTAACTTTTGGAATGACCAGCAACAGCAAGCCGGACCGGAATAAGTATTCGATGGATTTCGGGTGATCAACATAGCCGGCCAATTCAACTTCAAGTCCTGTTGACCTGAATTTATGCTCAACCGGGGGCGGGACTTTGCCTACAAAACGAATCAGCAATTGCGATTTCAAACTGCCGTCCAACTGCGAAAGCGCTTTCAGGAAACAGTCCACATCGTAAGCTTCAGAAATAGTTCCGGTGTAGGTAATAATCTTTTTAGTTTCAGGTGGTACTTCATTTATCCTGAAATCGTCCTCGTCGAACCCGTTTGGAATGACAACTGTTTTGGCTGCAATTTGAGAATTTGATTTTTCGGCAAAAATGCGTTTCACATCTTCACTCACTGTAATGAGCAAATCAGCATTTTCGACTACTTTGCGCTCATAATTCTGATCAATTTTGCGGGCCAAGGCGGTATGGCCGAATTGATTGTAATAGTAAATATCTGTCCAAGGATCGCGTAAATCGGCAATCCAGCGGATATCGAATTTTTGTTTCAGTTTGAGCCCGATCAGTTGGGTTGAATGAGGCGGACTGGTGGTTACCACAGTATCTATATTGTATTGCCGGATTAGCTCAGCGGCCTTTTTCAGCGCATATTTGTTCCAGCCTTTTCGCGGATCGGGCAACAGAAAATTTCCGCGCAGGAACTTCGAAACTTTCTGAAGCAAACTCTCTTTCGATTCGTTGGCAAAACCGCCATAGGGAACTTCTTTCTTTCCGGAGATTAATTTGTATAAATTATAAAGCTCGAAGCTTTTGGTTGTATATACCAAACATTCAGGATTAACTTCACCCATCAGGCTTTCATCGCGTAGAGGGTAACTGGCATATTCGGGATCGACCGTTAAAATAACCGGTTGCCAGCCAAATTCGGGCAGGTATTTGGCAAACTTCAGCCATCGCTGAACGCCCGCCCCACCAGATGGTGGCCAATAGTAAGTAATAATTAAAACCTTCTTCATTCAAAATCGAAATATAGAAACTCAGTCGGGTAAAGATAAGTTATTTCGCGTGTTTATTTTATTTCTGATCAGTACACTCATTTCGATCATTCTGGTAAATTTAAACGCACAAACTCCGGCAAAAAAATCAATCCGACTGGCAATTGCAGGAACGACCCATGGGCACACTTCTTTCATATTAGGACGAAAAGACAAATCAGACTTTAAATTGGTTGGTGTTTTTGAAACAAATACCGAACTGGCGAAAACGCTTGCTAAAAAATTCGGTTTTGACCCTAAACTGATTCATAATAATCTGGAAAAGATGTTGGACATTGTAAAGCCGGAAGCTGTAGTGGCCTTCGGTTCTATTTTTGAGCACATGCCCGTGGTTGAAGCTTGTGCTCCCAGAGGAATACATGTAATGGTTGAGAAACCGCTGGCTACCAATATCGAACACGCTCAAAGGATGGCAGAACTTGCA
>JAUYEQ010000060.1 GCA_030691295.1 Bacteroidota bacterium | reverse complement strand
GCTCCCCAGCAGAGCCTGTGTCCTCTTCCTCTTTACTGAAAGCGAAGATAATCTATTGTGAATAAACAATTTGGAAGAAAGATAAAAAAAATAGATAAAAAATAATGCTCATAAAATTTGGATTACAACATAGAAGGATATTTCCCTCATTCAACAATTACGCTTAGTCGAAGCACTATTCTTTGCCGTCTGCTTTAGCGTTCGACTGAGCTCACGCCGAAGTCTGACGGGCATTGAGGCAAAATATTTTTCGCATTGTGCCTCGCAGAGAAATACAACGCTACCGCTGCTGTGCAGAAATAGAATCCCATCTGTAAAAGCATCAGGAAATACTCGTGTTTTACAGCGCCAATTCCAACACCCATGCTTCGGATCAGCAAATAGGCTGGCATCATAATGGTTGACGGAAACAGATGCGCCAGATTGTAAACGATAGGAGGGATGGACGAAGCAGGCCATGAAATTCCGCTCAGGAAAACCACGATGGGCGATAGAAAAACCATGAACATGATGGACGATTCGCGCCGCTTAAACAAAACCGACAGTGTAATTCCCATAAAAATAACCGATAGGAGAAATGGCAAAGTCAACATCAGAACAGAAAGATAGCTGCCACGGTCGGGATAGTTGAACCACGAATGAATCCAGATCATGGTAATTACACAATTAACCGCGTAAACTGTGAGATACGACAAGGTTTTCCCGAACAAAATCGGCAAAACTCCGCCTTTTTTGAGCGCGGCAGGAACCATAAAACTATCCCGGTTTTTCTCTTTGGCAGTTCCGCCCAACATTCCAATTCCGATCAGCAGCGTTTGTTGCAGAATAATAATGATAATCCCGGGCATCACGAACGAACCATATCCGGAGGATGGATTAAACCAAAAATGCATATCTGTTTCCAGTGGATCGCGCATTTGCAAAGCCTGATCGTAAGTTTTACCTTCCATCATCAGCTTTTTGATTTCAATTCCGGCAGAAAATGTCCCGACTGTTTTCACCGATCCGGCGATCAATTGCCGATAAATCAGGAAATAACTTCCGTCGGCAAACACCGATACATTGGTTTGTTTTCCGTTCAGGATATCCTTTTCGAAATTCTGAGGAATCACCACAATTCCGCCAGAATTACCCTCGAAAAAATCATTCTTCGCCTCATCCAGACTAAATGCCACACGACTGATTTCAATCTGTTCAGCGCCATTGATCATGCGGATAAGTTGTCGGCTGGTATTGGTCCGGTCCAGATCGACAATCGTAGTTTTCAGTTCGCGAACGACCTCGTTTTTATAGGCAATGGAATAAATAATCGGGTAAATCATCAGTGCACCGATCAAAATCAGGATTGCTCCGCTGTCTTTGCGAATGTTCCTCATTTCTGTCCGGTAAAACTGTCCGGTCATTTCGATGCCTTTGTATATTTTTTTGAACATGATTAATCGATTATGTAGGTTTTACGTAGAGACGCGATTAATCGCGTCTCTACAATCGCGTTACACCTTTCCCCAGTATTTTTCCTCTTTCAGCAAACGTTTCAACCGTGGCAGAGAAATGACAGCCAATAAAATAAAAGGCAGAAAACAGGCCAGTGGAATTAACGTGTGAACAATGGCTTCGCCCCTCAAGGCTTGCGAAATGAATATTTTAATCCAGTACGTGAACGGAAAAATGTACGAAAATATACTGGCAGCCAACGGCATGGAAAATTGAGGAAATGTCAGTCCTGAAAAAGTGAGCGCTATCATGGAATAGGCGCTGGCCAGCGAAAGCCCCAAACGCAGATTTGCCGTTGCCGAAATCAGAAAAACAGAAAGTATTTGGTAGGTCATAATCAGGTACAGTTCCGAAAACAGTATAAAAGCAAAACTTCCCTGAAGCGGCGTTCCGATTTGTACGAATAAAATTACATTCATCACCATCGCATTGATGTACAGCAGGATGGTATATGGCAGCAGCTTTCCGGCAAGCGCTACGATCAGGCTTCCACCGGCATGTTCGAGCCATTCGGGGCCGGTACCTTCTTTTACTTCAATACCCACCGCAAACACGCTCGCCAGTAAGGTGAAAAGAACAATCATCAGTGGCAAAAGAGCCGTCAGGAGAAAATATGAATAGTTGCCAAACGGGTTAAAAAGAATATGTTGCTGTAATTTAACCGGTTGTATTTTGTTCATTGCCTGGTTTTCAGACAATCCGCTTTTCATGGCTACCTGCAATTTTATTCCTCCTGAAAGTGCTGCCAGCGATTTGTAAATCCCTTTCTGGAGAAAACCTCCCTTCAGAATATTAGAATTATTTACAAATACCTGAACCGTTTCGTTTCCGCATTTCAGAATGTGTTTTTCCGTTCCGTCGGGAATAATTACAATTGCATCCAGCTTGCCCTCTTTCATTTCCTGATAGGCTTCGCGTTGGTTCGGATAATGTTTGATTACTTCAGCTTCAGGAGTCGCACCAATCCACATCCCGATTTTGCGCGACAAGTTGGTGTTGTCCAGATCGACAATTCCAACCGGAAGATTGCGTGGAACACCAGCCGAAAAAACAGACAACAGAATGATGAACGAAATCAGGGGACCAATCAAGGTGGTGAAAAGGTAAATTGTTGAACCGGTCATCCGGTCGATTTCCCGGAGAAAGACTCTGAAAAAGGGATTTGTCTCCCAAAAGCCCAAAGCCTCCCCCGACCCCTCCAAAGGAGGGGAGGAAGAATTGGTATGCGAATGGTTATTTGTTGGCATAATGCTTTTTCCGATGTGAAATTATCGGAGGTTTTTAAAGCCCCCTCTTTTGGAGGGGGTTGGGGGAGGCCTCATGGTTATCAGCACGCTCATTCCGGGGCGAAGTCCTTCAACTTCAGTAGTCGGAACGGCATGTATTTCAAACGATTTCATATCAAAACCTCCTGAAGTTTTGGTCGATGTCCAGGTCGCAAAATCAGCCATCGGACTGATATAGTTCACTTTCAGAATAACATCTTTGTTTCCCAATGCAGGGGTTGTTGCTTTGATTTCGCTGCCCATCCTGATGTCGGAAAGCAAATCTTCGCGTACGTAAAACGTTGCCCAGTTGTCCTCCGTATCGAGGATCGTAATCACCGGAAATCCGGTTGGAACCAACTCTCCGCGTTCTGAGACAATGTTGGCAACTTCGCCTGATGCCGGAGCTTTTGCCTGCGTTTCGGCCAGATAAGCTTCCACCTCGGCAATTCCGCCTTCAGCCTGATTGACCAGTTCCTGAGCCGAACGTTTGTCTTCGAAGCGGGCGCCTTTCACTGCTTTTTCCCACTGAGCTTTTGCCGCATTGGCAGTTTCGCGACTGGCTTTGGCCTGAGTTTCAGCCTCGTCTTTTTTCTGTTCCGAAACAACTCCGTCGTTATACAGACTTTCAATCCGCTGAAAAGTTTTTTCGTATAAACGGGCCGCAGCCTCAGCTTTCAGGTACATATTATAGGCCGCCTGAATATCTTCCGACTGCGCTCCGTTTGCCGCTTTCAGACTTTGGGCCTGCGCTGCATTCCTGAGAGCGGTTACCTGCAACAGTTTTGCGTCAATTTCCGGACTGGCGATCGAAAAAAGGAAGTCGCCTTTAGCCACTATTTGCCCTTTTTTAACCGCAATGCTGTCAATCCTTCCGGGAATTTTGGAAGCAACCCTGAATTGCGTGGCTTCAATTTCACCCTGAATTTCGAGCGGAAGCGGACGGGTAATCAGCCAGGTGGTATAAAGCAGAAATATCAGTAATGCTGTAAAAAACAGTCCGATAATAAAGTTTCTTGTTCTGTTCATTGTATCGTGTGTTTTAGAATGATTCAGTAATTACCTGTTTGCTAGTCTGGTATTCGAGAAACAAGTCTGGACTTCCGCTAACCTGCACCAGACTTGCAAGGGTTACATCATAGTTATACATGGCTTGTAACCGATCCATTTTCACCTTGGCCAAAAGCAGATTGGCATTTACCAACTCTGCTGAAGTTGACAATCCTTCATGAAAAGCTTTCTCACGGCTATCCACATACGTTTTGGCAAATTCGAGCATTTTGTCAAGTTCTTCCAGTTGTTCCACCTGCATTCCGAGTTGCTGGTGCAGCTTTTTGATGACGGTTTTTATATCTTCCCCGGCTTTCAGGCCAGCCTGTTCCACCTGATCTTCCTTGAATTTGGCAGCCTGAAGATTGCGGTAACGCGAGTTCCCTTCAAAAAGTGACCATTTCAAGCCAACGCCCACCTGCCAATCGGGCACGAATGGCGATAAATCCTTGTTGGCCAAATCGTAAGTTCCGGTGAGGGCAACGGTTGGCAAATAATTGCTTTTCTCAAGCTTCACACCTGTCGCAGCCAGTTCTCTTTTTGAATCAACCTGTTGCAACTGTGGATTATTTTCCATGGCCATTTTGATGAAAAAACATTCATCGTCAATACTTTTCAGGATAAAGAGTTGACTTGCCGGAATTAAATCGCTGCTGTCGCCCACGGCCATCGTATTTTGAAGCGCCCGTTTTATAATGGTCGCTTCGCGCCTGACCTTTTTCAATTCACGCCCCGCATCAGAGCTCGCAACCTGGGCGTGCAAATACTCTACTTTGGCAATTTGTCCTTGCTCACTAAGTTTCTCCGAATCGAAAAGATGCTTTTTCATGGACTCCGAAACCTGTTCGCGAACTTTGCAGGCCTGTTCAGCCAACACCAGTCCGTAATAGCGAGTAGCCAGTTCGCTCAATAGCTCGCCTTGTTTTTGCTCCTTCTTCAAACCGGCTTCCTCTTCGTAAATTGCTGATGCTTTGTTGGCTGCGTTAATTTTTCCACCGGTATAAAGCGGCCAGATAAAATTGGCATTTACCGCCGCAAATTGTTTTTCCTGAATCATTTTATCCCATTCCGCTGCATTTATGGCTGCTTGTCCTTCCTGAATTTTAGTCCTCAAAACCTGGGTACTGACATTGTCGGGTAAAATCGGCATCACACCTGAAGTAGCTGGATCGGGATTTGGAACTCCGGAGAAATTGCCATATTTACCCAATATGTCGTAAAGCGGATTGATGGCATCACGGACCGGAGTGAGGTCGAGTGTGAGCGGATCGGCCATCTGTACTGCATTTGCGGTAATGAAAACGCGTGGAGCACGCAGTCCGAATGCCGCTTTTCTGTCGGCTTCTTTTTCGCGGATTTCAAATCCAGCCTGTTTCAGCACGTGACTATTCTGGTTCATTTGCTCATAAGCATCCGAAAAAGTCAATGGGTTGGCAGTTCGTTCCTGACTGTTTACACCGAAATTAATCAATAGCAGCGCAACAATCGTAATAATTTGTTTCATGTCATAAATGTTTTCTGATGCAAATGAACTGACTTAATAGAACAAAAAAGTATATTGTTCGAATAATTTACAATTTCTATCTTTGAATTAAACTTCTCTTAATATGAATGTCATCAGAGGAAATAGTCTAAGTCTTACTCAAACAAGCAGAAATTGTATCTTTAGCTAAAAATTACGACGATGGAATTAACGCGCGAACAAAATATTGCCTACGACAAAGCAGCTGTTTTATGCAGCAGATCTGAAAAATGCACCTCCGAAATTCAGGAGAAACTCAAGCTATTCGGCCTTTCTGTTGAAGAGTCTGAACCAGTTTTAAAGAAGCTTGCAGATGAGAAATACATAGACGATGAACGTTTTGCCCGTGCATTCGTGAAAGACAAATTCCGGTTCAACCATTGGGGGAGGCAGAAAATAGAATACATGCTTAGGGCAAAAAAAATCAATCAGGATATTTTGGCAATTGCTTTTGAAGAGATTGAAGATGAAGTCTATGCTGATGAACTCCTGAAATTGCTGACGGATAAAGCAAAAACAATTAAAGCGAAAGATCAGTACGACAAGCGCAACAAACTGATGCGGTTTGCCATGGGCAGAGGTTTTGAATCGGGAAAAATTTATGCCGCATTGAAGGAATTGGGGATATAAAAAGCAAAGGCTGGTTTTATCGACCAGCCTTTGTTTTTATCAGCATATTTACAAATATCCTTGTCTTTAGTGTTCCAACGATCAAGAATCTGGGTTACATGTGCAGTTTCATAGCCAGCTTCAGTAAGATAGTTAACTACTTTATAGGAGATGTGACCATCGCAAAGAAATTTCATCAGGCAACTTCGTTAATTGATCTACCTGCGAGGTATAATTTAGCAAAATTCAGACACGCCAAAATATCCTCCTTTTCCAATTCAGGATGATCTTCAATAATTTCGTCAATGGTCATGCCTGAACCGAGCATATCTATAATTACCTCAACTGGCCATCTCATTCCTCTAACGCAAGGTTTTCCATGGCAAATATCCTTGTTGATGGTTATTCTATTTAATTGATTCATAATATTCTATTTTGCGCAAAAATAATGATAATTAAATAAATATCAGCTAATTGCAGCTAAGTTTCTTTAAAACGAATCAACTTCCCTGTAAGCCTTTATAAAAGCAACTTCGCCTTCTTTCCCTTTGATACTTTTACCGTGTTCGCAGCACAAAGTGCCGTCGTATCCTTTGCTGTGAATGTGTTTAAATACATTTTTATAATTGATTTCGCCGGTTGTCGGTTCGTTGCGGCCAGGATTATCGCCAATATGGAAAGCCGCGATGCTGTTCCATGCTTTGTTGATATTCGGAATCAGGTTTCCTTCGGTAATTTGCTGATGATAAAGATCATTCACCAGTTTACACGACGGATGATTAACAGCCTCGCAAATCAAATGTGTTTGCGGAATTTTGGTCAGGAACAATCCGGGGTGGTTCGTCCACGCATTGAGTGGTTCCATAACCAGCACCAATCCGCTTTTTTCAACCACTTCGCAGCACATTTTCATGTTGTCGATCACGTTAGCGGTCTGATAATCCCATTCCAATCCTTCGTCGAATCGGCCCGGAACAACCAAAGCCCATTTTGCACCTGTACGTTTGGCACATTCCACGCCTTCTTCCATCTTCTTTTTCAGCATTTCTTTTATAGCCGGGTCCTGTGTCACCATCGACTTTACAGAAAAATCAGCATACAATACGAATGGGCCCAAATCCATGTTTCGGCGTGCAAGTTCGGCAGCAATTTTTTCCTGAATGGCTGGATCTTTCCCCATCAGTCCATTGTCGAAAATTGCACGGAAGCCCTGATCGCTCATGAATTTAATCTGATCGAACAAATCATCACCGGCATGTTCTTTAAATGTGCCGAATCCTGGTGCATACTTCAGTTTAAACTGAGCTTCGTTTGATACTTTTCCTTCTGAAGCAAATGCCTTAGATGAACCTGCAAGGCCAACAGCAGCAATGGTTCCGGCTGCATTACGTAAAAATGATCTTCTTTCCATAGTATTTTAGTTTTAGTTTATGAATTTGCTGAAATATTCGGTTTCTGTTTTTGCCTATGCCTGTTCCTTCTTTTTATTTTCGACCCGAAGATAAGAATCTGTTTGTCTGAACGCAAATGTTATTAAAAATTTAACCATTCTGGTCTGGTAGGTTTTTCTGAAATTTCAGGACTCCATCCAAAAAAGTTTTCTAATTTTATCGAGCTAAAAATTCGGAAAACTAAGAGGCTGTTTAAATTCAAATAGTTTCTAAATTTATAAACCAATTAAATTATACCTAAAATGCTGAAACGTAAATTACGCATGGGA
>JAUYEQ010000042.1 GCA_030691295.1 Bacteroidota bacterium | reverse complement strand
AGGTTTTTGGTAAGTGAAATTTTACACAATACCGGTATCCGCTGGCTGTCAATATCTTCATACGTATTTGCAAACAGCTCGCTCAACGATGCTTTTAGCCGGTAAGCAGCATTGATATCGACAACTGCATTGGTTGGATCTCCATTCCACTGAATTGTGCCGCCCCGCTGAATTTCGAACTTTTTATTGATCACATTTTGCAGGGTAAAAAGATAATCTCCCTGTTCCACCGTATATTCTCCATACATGGTGATATTTGAATTGTTGTCGATGTAAATCTGCATATTGTCTGAAGAACCCTGTGCACGTATCACATCACCGATTTTCGAATTGTAAATCAGTTGGGCTTTGGCTTCAGGAGTAATCCGAATATCGAACCTCATTTGCAGATTCGACTTGATGACAGGAGTTTTCTCCTTTTCTTCCAAATTTTTGTTTCCAGGGTTGACAAAAGTCAGAAAATCGTATTGCCTTGCTTCGTCAGCATATTCCAAATAGATATTCATGTCTGTTCCTCTTTCTGTTTGCGCAACACCGGCAATTAAAACATTCGTGCCCTGGCCGGTAATCCGCACATTTCCGCTTCCGAAGGTTTTACCGTAAAACTGCTGATTGATGGCCGATGTGATATTGATTGCCATAATCCTGTCGGATCTGACGGACAAGTCATAAATCATGTTTGAAAAACTACGGTGCTGGATGGAACCATTAAATATTCCTGAATTTCCATAATCATCGTAAACTCTCATCTGCGGAAATATAATCTTATCACCTTCAAACTTTACGGAGTCGTTCATGGTGTAGTTGACCTGTAATTCAGAAAGCATCAGGCCGGCATTGGACGCAAACAAAGCGCCTTTGTGCTGAATATGATTCAGTTTACCGTAAACACGTACTTTGCCGGTAGCTTCACCATGAAAGTTACTGAAACTGGCCCCCATCAGCGGCTGGAGAATCAACAATGAAAACTGATCGAAATTCGCATTTACAGAGAGACTGTCTTTGTCCGGATTGTAAATTCCGTAGGCCAGCAAGGTATTTTTATCATTCGAAGTCAACAACACTTCTGCATTAATTTCACCTGCCGACCGATCGAGTCGGCTCTGTACCGATGCTGTTCCCAGCGATTGCCGAAGCAGGCTTAATCCGCTAATTTCCAGATCAGATAGGAATAATGGACGTTCATAAACATCAAGAATTGAAAGACTTCCGTTAAGGTTTCCCTTAAGCGCCAGATTACCTGCTACAAAGTTATTCAATACATTCAGATCAATCTGATCAAAAATAAGATTGAGTTTATTCTCCTGATTTCTATCAATTGAACCATCGACCGTAATGGATTGGCCTTTATTCGATAACTTAAGTTTGTTCACTTTTATCAGTGTCGAGTCAACTGTTATCAATGCCGAATTGAGCTGCCATAAAGTATCGGCAAGGTAAATACGGGTTGGTTTAACCGAAATTTCAATATGCGGACTATTTATTTGTTTGAAAAACTTTGCACTTGTATTCAGCGATCCGCTGTACGAAACTGCATCGAAATTATTCCAGACAAGTTTCGAATCCATTACATTATCTTCAGCTTCCGAAATCAGTGAAAGATTGTAAACTTTGAACTTCTCACCAAGACTTAATTCTTCAATTTTATTGTGAATGTCCAGTTTCGAATTCCCATTCATATTGAAGGAGAATTTATGGAAGACCGCAGTTTGGTATTGAATCTCCGGGAACAGGGCATTTATTGTCAACGTATTTTTTTCTGAATTAATAGTTCCGTCAATTGTTGCCGGTTCCATCATTAAATCAGGCATTAACACCCGTGTAAACCGATTTACATCCTTCAGGACAAACTTAAAATCAAAATTATTCTGTGTTCCTTCAACCGGAAATGTAAGACCAGCCGATGGAAGATATTTGGCAATTATTTTCTTTACAGAATGGTGGAGGTTGTGAAATTCATACTTTCCGTAAATGTCTGCATCCAAAAAATCAGATCGTACCTGCAATACAGGTCCGTTTTGATAATATGTTTTCAAATCAAAGTTATCGAATGAAACAGAATCGTTTTCATTCCTGTATGTACCTTTGGTAAAATGTATTAATCCATCGATATTATCAATATTACTTCCTGAAAAATTGGCATTCAGGGCAAACGAAATCTCCGATTGTTTGAACTTTCGGTCAAATTTCAATGCCCGAAGATCGGCTTTCGCCAGCAACATTTCAAAATTAAACACCGGAACAGGAACATTCATGTCGAATTTACCGTCGAACCTCAATTTCAAGTTCGGATCATCAACCAGCAAATAGCCATCAAATTTCTTGTTCAGAACATCACCGTTCAACTGGATATTTTTGTACTGATAATTATACACAAAAACGCTGTCGATCTTACCTGAAACCTTGGCCGAAAAATTGTGCGTCTGCTGATTTAGTATTCCTTTGATATCGCCGTTAAACGTAATCCCATCCAATAAATCGGTTTTGAATAATTTCCCGATTTTGAAATTGACAGTTCGCAATTTTCCGTTTATTTTCAGTTTTTCACCGTCAGATGGAACAAACGACAAGTCAGTTGTCAAAACTCCCCATTTCGATCTGAAAGTTCCGAAGGCAACAAAATCACTGAGGAAACCAGTGAAATTTCCCTTGTATTCAATAACTCCTGCCTGAAGAAGTTGAGCCGGAACCGACAGTTGCTGAAGTGGAAAATTATCTGGAAGTTTAACCTTGCTCAAATCATTGAAATCGGCAAATGATTGTTTCAGGTCGATGTGCATGTATGTATTTTCAATGTCGGGCAATCCATTCAAATATAAATCGAAAGCAAGTTGTGTATTGTTTCGCATACTCATCTGTATGTTTTTTCCTTTTAAATCGGCCAGTGTTCCTGAAACCTGACCCGAAACGTCAATGTCTTCTTCCATGCCTTTCAGAAAAGGTAGCATCATCCCCATGTCTTTAAGGCTGATCCTCGATTTTTTCAGATCCATGTTGACCTTCATCTTTTTCAGGTCAAATTCAGTCCCGCGTTTCTTTTTCTCAATCATCACATTTAGTTCGGATATTTCAGAATTGGATGTCAGGGCATGAAGGTTTATCAGGTTCATCGAATCGGCAGTTGCAATAAATCGGGCCGAAAAATCTTCAAGATAAAAATCCTTGTGATCGTTTAACTGAAATTGCGTAATCAAAAAAGCTATCTTTTCATACTGAAGTTCCAAATCGGAAACTCCCAGCGTAATGTTCCTCAAATCAATCAGATGTTGCCCAATACTGTCCTGGTATGTATATTTTACCGATGCATTGTTGAACTCGAAGCGTTTCATATTAAAATCAAACTGAAGGCTGTCTGTTGTGTTTGGAGCTTCTTTTTTTGCAAACAAATCAACCAGAAACTGGTAATTTGATGTTCCGGTGGTGTCGGAATCAATGGTGAGAAAAGTGTTATTCAGTTCAAGTTTATCAATTCCGGCGGTACGTTTTTTTATGCTGAATGAATTGATGCTTGCAACCAGCTCTTGCACATACAAAAGCGAATCGTTTTTTTGATCCAGAATTAAAACTTCTTCGAGAACAACTTTGTTGAAAAATGAGATGGAAACACCTTTTATTGTGACACTTGTGTTGTATTTTCTGGAAAAATGCTCCGTCAGTTTACCGACAAAAAAAGTCTGTACTCCCGAACTCTGAAGAATGAACCAGGAGCAAATGAGCAGGATTAATACCGTGCCCAAAACTGAAAATCCTATTTTGAGTGTTTTTTTGATAATTTTGTCCCGCTAAAATATTTGGC
>JAUYEQ010000252.1 GCA_030691295.1 Bacteroidota bacterium | reverse complement strand
AACGAGGCAATAAACATGATTGCGGTGTAAAGTGTCCATACCAACATGTATAAACCGAGTTCGGTGTGGCTGGTTTCATATACTTTCATGAAGTTTAGTATCCAGATAATCGAAAGCCCGATCCAGAAACTTCCGTAGGATACAAAGGCACTGTACCCAAAGTTATTACCTAACTTTTGCTCCTGAAATCCAGCCAGCATCTGCGCCAGACCGCCAAAAACAATACCCATGGCCAGTACTGGTCCGAGTCCACAGATTCCGATGTTGTGTAACTGTAGCAGTAAAGTTGTTAAACCAAAACCTGCAAGCCCAACCACCGCAGGATTTCCCATCTTCTTTTCCATTCTGTTCTAATTTTATTAAGGGCGCAAATATAAAAGCAGATTTCAGAATGCTGAATTATTCGAATTGCTCCAACCAAACTTTAGGATTCATTTCACATTCGGGCAAAAAAAAGGCTGTCCTTCCAGACAGCCCATTGTATTCAATGTTTTCCGAACCATTATTCTAGTTCTGCATCACCGTGTTTGATAATGTCAGTTCTCCCGGAATCCAATCGCAGGGAGTTAATTCACCGGTTTGGAGAGCGTCCAAAACACGGATAATTTCTTTTACATTACGGCCAACATTCAGTCCGTTAACCGAAACATGCTGAATGATTCCTTCCGGATCTATGATGTACGTAGCACGGTAAGCGATTTTATTGTCAGCTTCCAATATACCCAATTCTTCTGAAAGCGACTTGCTGGTATCAGCCAACATCGGAAATTTCAGTCCTTTCAACCCTGAGTGGTTATTTCGCCATGCGAGGTGTACGAATTGTGAATCGATTGAAGCGCCAACCACATTGGCATTACGCCTGGCAAATTCTTCGAAATGATCGTTGAATGATACAATTTCGGTTGGGCAAACAAAAGTAAAGTCGAGTGGCCACCAGAAAAACACTGTCCATTTACCAGCAATGTCGGCATTGGTCAGGGTTGCGAACTCTTTGCCAAATTCGAGTGAAACAACAGCATCTTTTTTAAACTCAGGAAATTTTTCGTTGATTGTCTTCATACTATTTGTATTAATAATTTAAAATTCTTCAAAATCGTGTGGCAAATATACTCCCCTGTTGTTCGCCAGTCAAATCGAATTTTTCAATCCTGAATAGACAAAAACTATCCGAAAAAATTCATTTACTTGAATTTACAGTAAAGTGTTTGATTTACGCTTATTTGAGCGATTCCGGGTTTTTAATAAAAATCAAAAGTTGCAACTTTCAGGCTTGGTGATTCTGGAAGATAATTTTACCTTTAGGGGATTTTTTAATCAAAAGTACACACACATTTATTACCTAAATCGATTTAATATTATTAACCAATGAAAGACAAATTTAGCAGAAGATCATTTTTGGCAACTACTGCAACTGTTGCGGCCGGAGTGACTATTCTTCCAAGCAATGTAATTGCTGGTATGGGGCATAAAGCACCCAGTGACAAATTGAATATTGCCGGTATTGGAGTAGGTGGTATGGGTTTCGCTAACCTGAAAAACCTTGCCTCTGAAAATATCATCGGACTTTGCGATGTTGACTGGAAATATACTGGCGGAAACGGTGTATTTGATAAGTTCCCAGGCGCCAAAAAGTACAAAGACTGGAGAGTCATGTACGATGAACTGGGCAAATCAATTGATGGCGTAGTGATTGCAACTGCCGACCACACACACGCCATTACAGCAGCTCATGCCATCACCATGGGAAAACATGTTTATCTGCAAAAACCTTTGACCCACTCGGTTTACGAATCACGCCTGCTCACCAAACTTGCCGACAAATACAAAGTAGCCACTCAAATGGGTAATCAGGGATCTTCTCAGGAAGGTGTTAACCTAACCTGCGAATGGCTTGCCAACGGCGAAATTGGTGAAGTCACAAAAGTTGAGGCATTTACCGACCGTCCGATCTGGCCACAAGGCCTGAACACTCCAAAACAAGGTCAATGGGTTCCTGAAACTTTGGATTGGGATTTATTTACCGGTCCGGCTAAAATGCGTCCATACAACGAAATTTTTCACCCATGGAACTGGCGCGGCTGGTGGGATTACGGTACCGGTGCATTGGGCGACATGGCCTGCCATATCCTGCATCCGGTATTTGTTGGACTCGAACTGGGTTATCCAACCAAAGCACAGGGTAATTCAACCTTATTGCTTCAGGATTGCGCACCAACAGCACAGTCGGTTAAATTAACCTTCCCGGCCCGTGCACCAAAACGCGCATGGAAAGGATCGAAAAAAGGAGCTCAGTTACCACAGGTTGAAGTATTTTGGTACGATGGCGGTATCAAGCAAATGCTTCCTGAAGGATGGCCGGCTGGCAAAAATCCGAACGATGCGGGTGGTGGCGTAATTTTCCACGGAACAAAAGACAAACTTATTTGTGGTTGCTACGGTGTTAACCCTTGGTTGTTATCAGGCCGCAAACCTGAATCTCCAAAATTCCGTCGCCGTGTTGAAACTTCACACGAAATGGATTGGGCTCGTGCAGCCAAAGAAACTCCTGAAAGCCGCGTACAGACCGCTTCCAATTTCAGCGAAGCAGGACCATTCAACGAAATGGTTGTAATGGGCGTTTTGGCAGTTCGTTTACAAAACCTGAACAAAGAATTGTTGTGGGACGGACCAAACATGAAATTCACCAACATCACTGCTGACGAAAAAATCAGAATCGTTATCGAAGATGGTTTCAAAATTCATGACGGACATCCAACATTCAATAAAACATGGACAGATCCGGTTCCTGCAACTGAATTTGCAGCCGAACTGATCAAACATACATACCGCAAACCATGGAGTCTTCCTGACATGCCGGCATAGATGTTTAATTAATGGATATTTTAAAAAGGTGGATTCGAGAGGGTTCACCTTTTTTGATTAAATTACACACATAAAATGTTTTATCATAAACCTATACAGAATAACAAATGATTAAACCAGACATTAATAACATCAATGACTTTGCTCAGATTGCTCTTTTAATTGAAGAATCAAGAAACAGAGCTTTTCAAAAAGTTAATGAGGAACTTGTTTTATTGTATTTCAAGGTTGGCCTTTTTGTTTCTGAAAAAGTTACCGCCGGAGCATGGGGTGAAGGTACTGTGGACGAATTAGCGAAGTATATTGCTGAAAGACTTCCCGGATTAGCAGGGTTTAATCGTCGGGGGATATATCGCATGAAGCAGTTTTATGAGACTTATTGCCAATCTTCTGATTGTTTTTTACTATGGGTTCAATCTAAAGCTCCAATTGTGTCGCCATTGGCGACACAATTACTAACCCACGAAGATGATACTGGAAAAGTGTCGCCAGTGGCGACACAAATTCAAGATATTAATTATCAGCACAATAAATTTGTGTCGGCAGTGCTGACACAAATTTCATGGACAAACCATCTTGAAATATTCTCCGCAATAAAAAAATCGGAACAACGACTATTTTATCTATTAATGTCAGTCAAAGAAAAATGGAGTAAGCTTGAATTAAGACGTCAGATTCAATCGGCATTTTTTGAACGTACCATGATGGGCAATAATATTCACTCCTTGTTACAGCCGCATTTACCAGAGAACCTTTTTAAAGATCCATATATTTTTGAGTTTCTCGACTTACCAGATGTTCATTCTGAAAAAGACTTAGAAAAAGCACTCATTCTTAATCTTCAGAAGTTTATTCTCGAAATTGGGAAGGGTTTTACTTATATGGGCAACCAATACCGAATACAGGTGGGTAAAAAGGATTATTACACTGATCTGCTTTTCTTCAATCGTGATTTGCAATGCCTTGTGATGTTTGAATTGAAAATTAGTGAGTTTGAACCTGAATTTTTGGGTAAACTAAATTTTTACCTCGAAGCGCTTGACCGTGATGTAAAACGTCCGCACGAAAAGCCAAGCATCGGAGTTTTGCTTTGCAAAGGTAAAGATTCAGAGGTTGTAGAATATGCAATGGCACGAAATACTTCACCCGCATTAATCGCTGATTATGAAACAAAGTTAATTCCTAAAAGTATTCTGGCAAATAAACTTCATCAGTTAGCAGAACAACTTTCAAAGGGGAAACACTGATTAACGGTCACCTGACATTCAATAAAAGCAGTGTCAATTCAATTCAAAATTAGAACGAATTAATGTATTTATTCTGCTATTAAAATTGACAATAATTTCCTTGTTTTTTTCGGAAGCCAATACTCCGGATCGCTTAATTCCCCCGTGATAGGTTTTGTTAAAGAAGCCCAATCCTGCAAGGTATCCGGTAATGTAGAACCCACTGAAAGCCTGCTGCGCGCTGAACGCAAGGATCGACGCATTCAGCAAAAAATTAACGATGCCTTCTCCGGCTTTTCCAGCATAAATGTGTCCGGATCCGGGAATAAAACGTGACCAGTTCTCGGCCATTTTAATGGACTTGATGCGTGGCAGATTTTTCTTTTTGTAAAGATTATCAACCATCTGCAGCATTTCTGCTTCTTTCACGGGACTGAAATTTTGCATTTGGATAAACCGTCTAAAGCATTTTTGTGCTTCTTCCCACTGGAAGGTTTCGTTTAAACACAACAACCTTACGGGCATAAAAACCTTGTAGGTAGTCGGGTCTCCGTTTCGGTGAAAATACTCATCAATTTTCCACAAGGCTTTTGAAGGCTCTCCGTTTAAGTAAAAACAAAGGGATTGTTCGTAACA
>JAUYEQ010000251.1 GCA_030691295.1 Bacteroidota bacterium | reverse complement strand
GCTCCCCAGCAGAGCCTGTGTCCTCTTCCTCTTTACTGAAAGCGAAGATAATCTATTGTGAATAAACAATTTGGAAGAAAGATAAAAAAAATAGATAAAAAATAATGCTCATAAAATTTGGATTACAACATAGAAGGATATCGCCTCTATAATCAACCGTTTAGGTAAATAAACGGATATTCATATATAAGAAAAAGTCATTCGATTGTCATTTGGTAGTCATTAAGTTGCCAGTAAATGACAACAGAATGACAACAAATGACTGATGCAAAATGCCAATTAGGTATGCAAACGGACAATCATATTACTTATTGATAAATTCCATGAGATCAATCAGGTCTCTTTCGTTGGTCGCTTTGATGTTATACTTCAGGATATAGTCAATTACTTCCTGCGGAACCGGCTGGAGAATCTTAATCAGTTTCTTCTGCGAATCGATAAGGTTTGCCATTCCATCGCCGTAACGCAGGTAATAATAGGCATTTGACTTTTCGTAGCTGCTGAAATCATTTGCCATCGGCTTTTCTGCAGTTCCATCTGATACTACTTTGTACATTTTTAAAAGCTGGTATTTACCTTCGTTCAGCAACTGAAAATAGGAAAGCCTGATTCTTCTCGCATCGTTGTAGGGAGCATACACAAATACCTTGTCGCCCATAATAATACGTTCGATTTTATCTGTTTCATAGATGTTCAATATCGTTCCGTTCCTTTTGAACTGCATGGTATTGCTGTAAACATTGTATCGCAGTGCAACATCGCTGATTTCGGTTCCATCTTTTTTAATGATTACTGCCGGAATAAAATGACCATCGGGAGAACTTCGGGCAAGATTCGATTGCAGTCGGATTTTCGAAAGTGTTTCTGAACTGAATTCCTTCAAATTTTGACCCTTTACTTGCAAAGACAGAAGTAAAATTGAAAGTAAAACTAAAACCAACCGCATAAAAGTTATTTTTGGTGAAACTTTACGTGTTTTTGACTTATAAAAATACAAAATCACATGTCACATCATCATCATACATCAAGAAATTTAGCCATTACGGTTATTCTGAATGGCATAATTACCATCGCGCAGTTTGTCGGAGGAATTATTTCAGGAAGTTTGGCCCTGATCTCGGATGCTTTGCACAACCTTAGCGACGTAGTTTCAGTGATTTTGGCCTACGTGGCGCATCACATCGGAATGAGACCGCAAACACTTCAGTCAACTTTTGGCTACAAAAGGGCCGAGATATTGGCCGCATTTATCAACGCGATTACGCTGATTGCCATATCGGTTTATTTATTGATCGAAGCCGGAAAACGGTTTCTCAATCCAAAAGAGGTTGAATATATCTGGATGTTGAGTTTGGGGTTTCTGGGTTTTGTGGCAAACGGACTTTCGGTGCTAATCCTACATCAGAACAAGGAAGAAAATCTAAATATCCGAGCAGCATACCTGCACCTGATTGGCGATGCCCTGACTTCAGTGGCGGTGATGGTTGGCGCTGTATTTATCTGGTTGTTTGAAATTTACTGGATCGATCCGCTGGTTACGGTGCTGATCAGCATTTACATCTTCGTCCATACTTATACCATACTGAAGGAAAGTGTCGGAATACTGATGCAGTTTGCTCCTGCAAAAATCGACCAGCAGGAGGTCGTTCTTGTACTTCAGGAAATAAAACAGATTTGCAGTGTTCATCACATCCATTTGTGGCAATTGTCCGACCATCAGATTTATTTTGAAGCACACCTGGTTTTGAACAGTAACTTTCCTATTGCGGAAACGCAGTTGATTACCGAAAATGCAAAACAGTTGTTAAACAGCCACTTCGGTATCAGTCATGTTACCTTTCAGTATGAATTTACTTCCTGTGTAGATTGTGAATGCTAAAATATGCATCAGGCACAATTACCCTGTTGAACCGCATTTTGTCGGTAATGATATTGTACTATATTTGATTTTCAGGAATTGCCGAATTTGCCGGATTTTATTTTGGTGATAGATTCCTAACCTAACTTTTTCAAACTGATGACTATGAAGTACATGTTCCTCCTTATCGTGATCGCGTTGTTTGCACAAAAATCTGATGCCCAATTCAGTAGATATTTCAGCGATAAAACCTTGCGGCTCGATTATTACCATTGCGGAAATTCCGGAAGCGAACAGTTTTTCTTCGACGAACTGATTGAGGAACCTTTCTGGGCCGGTTCGAAAACCAATATGATTGACACCAAAGGGTACGGAAATCATTTTGTGGAAGTGCGCACTGCTGAAACCAAAGAGCTGATTTATTCGCGCGGGTATTGCACACTTTTTGGCGAATGGCAAACTACTCCGGAAGCAAAAACAACCCATAAATGTTATCCTGAATCGGTGGTGATGCCTTTTCCGCAGGAGAAAGTGGTGGTTTCGATTACCAGCCGGAATAGGGAAGGGGTATTTGAAACAAAGTTTGAATATTCGGTTGACCCGAAAAGTTATTTCATCAAAAAACAACGCAGGGATCTTCCGGTTTTTGACATCGTCAATTCTGGCGATCCGGCTGAAAAAGTTGACATTGTGTTTCTTCCTGAAGGTTACACCGAAGATCAGAAAGAACTTTTTATGGAAGATTGCCGAAAATTTACCGATGAGTTTTTTGGATATTCGCCGTATTCCGAAAACAAGGATAAATTCAATATTCGTGGTGTTTGGGCAGCATCAAAACAAGAAGGTCCGGATATTCCCGGTGACAATATCTGGAATGAAACCTGCATAAATGCTTCCTATTACACATTCGACTCCGAACGCTACCTGATGGTGAACGATTTTCAGGTAGTTCGGGATATCGCAGGAAATGCGCCGTACGATTATATTTACATTCTGGCAAACACGGACAAATACGGTGGCGGCGCCATTTATAATTTCTACGGAATCAGTGCTGCCCATCATGCTGACGAAACCGGAAAGATTTTCATCCACGAATTCGGTCATTTATTTGCCGGCTTGGGCGATGAATACGTTGGCGGCGTTGAGTATTCCGACTTTTATAAAACCAATATTGAACCCTGGGAACCCAATCTGACAACGTTGGTTAACTTTGACAAGAAATGGAAAAATATGCTACCTGAAGGAGCGCCAATTCCAACTCCTGAAAAGCAGTGGAAAAAGGAAACGCTGGGAGTGTATGAAGGTGGCGGATATGTAACAAAAGGTGTTTACCGTCCGTGGATCAATTGCCTGATGAACAACCTGCACACAATCGATGTGTTCTGTCCGGTTTGCAGCAAGTCGATTCAGGGTTCAATTGATTTTGATTGCAAGTAATTAATTAGAAGTTTGAATTTTCTATTCCGAATTGAAAAAACAGAGCTTCAATTATTTCACTTTGCTTCTTCAAATCTGAAATTTCGCCGTAAAATTTCGCAAATCTTTTTTTATCCAGAGTCCTTATCTGGTGGCATAAAACGATAGATTCTTCGGGTAATCCATACAGATTCGACTCAAGAAGAACTTCGTTCGGATAAATTATCCTACCAATTTTTCGGGTTGTTAATGGAATAACATTTACCGTATTAATCAGGTCATTAATTGAGTCAT
>JAUYEQ010000037.1 GCA_030691295.1 Bacteroidota bacterium | reverse complement strand
ACAATGGGAAACCTGATCATGCTTTTTACGCTCAAAGGAGATAATCTAACCGGACAAATGTTTCTTTATGGCTCGATAAATTCAGTAGTCGTGGGAGGTTCTTTTGCGCTCGGACTTACATTTATGATTAACATACTTGATCGCACACTGCCATGGCTGCATTTCCCGCTAAAACGGCTTGTCGTGCAATTTTTTATTACTATTGTGTTCTCCATGATACTCATCGTAGTGGCCATACTGATAACAGGTTTCTTTTGGAAACAGAAAATCACATCAACCTATTTTATGGAAACAGGCTTTTTTATGGCAAAGGTTGCCTTTCTTTTCGTTTTTGCAGGCTCGCTGATTTCCAACGCAATCATGTTTTTCAAAAACTGGAAAGAGGCTGCCGTTCAGCAGGAAAAACTCAAACGCGAACAACTGGCGCTGCAGTACGAAACACTGAAAAGTCAGGTAAACCCACATTTCCTTTTCAATAACCTGAATTCACTGACTTCGCTCATCAGCACCAATCCTGAAAAAGCGATAGAATTCGTGAAACAGCTCTCTGAAGTTTATCGATACGTACTCGACCAGAAAGACCAGGAACTGGTAGCACTCGAAACCGAATTGAAATTTCTGGAATCGTACATTTTTTTACAGAAAATAAGGTTCGGAACAAATCTGGATGTGCAAATTGATGTCAGCGCCAAAAATCTCAAAGTTATACCTTTATCCCTGCAAATGCTGGTCGAAAATGCCATCAAACACAACGAAATATCAGATAAAAAACCTTTGCAAATTCGCATTTTCACTACTGACGACCAGTATCTTGTGGTAGAAAACCGGCTTCAGAAAAAATCAGGATCAGAAGGCTCCGGAACGGGAATTAAAAATATCAGCGACCGATACAAATTTTTTACTAAAAAGGAAATGACCATCAATTTCAATTCAGAGCATTTTCGGGTAAGTATTCCACTGTTAACCAATTAGAATCATGTATAAAGTACTTATCATTGAAGACGAAAAGCCTGCGGCAGAGTGGCTCCGGCAATTAATCCTGAAATTTGATTCACAAGTTTCGATTCTTTCTGTAATTGATTCAGTGAGTGGCGCTGTAGAATGGTTTCAGCAAAACGCCGCGCCCGACCTTGTGTTTATGGACATTCAACTGGCCGACGGCTTGAGCTTCGAGATTTTTGAACGTGTGAAAGTTCCCTGCCCCGTAATTTTCACAACGGCTTATGAGGAATATGCCATAAAAGCTTTCAAGGTAAACAGTGTTGATTACCTGCTGAAACCAATTGCCTATAACGAACTGGAAGCCGCTTTCCTGAAATTCAGCCGGCAAATCAGCAATGTTCAGGAAACACCAGCGATCACAATTGAGTTGTTGAACAAGGTGAAGGAAATGATCAGGAAACAATACAAAACCCGGTTTGTGATTAAAGTGGGCGAACACCTGAAATCCATTCCGGTAGAAGACATTCTCTTTTTTTACAGCCTCGAAAAAGCAACTTACCTGTGTACAGCCGATTTCAGAACTTACCTGGTTGATTATTCGCTCGACCGTATTTCGGAAATGGTTGACGAGCAAAAGTTTTTCCGCATCAACCGAAAATACATCCTGAGCAATCAATCGATTGCCGACATTGTTGTGTATTCAAACAGCCGCCTGAAAATCAAACTAAAAAAACCTAATGAGGAAAGCATCATTGTGAGCCGCGATAAAGTGGCTGGGTTTAAGGAATGGCTGGATTTGTGAAGGGTAAAGTGACTAAAGTTTATCCAACAGCTACTCTTTTCAACTCCTCAATAAATTCTTTCACCTGAATTATCAAAGGAAAAACCAGCGCTTCATCATAATCGAACAAATCTCCGTAATCTCCTTTTTGTCTGTAATCGAAAAGCTTGGAGAATAGTTTTCCATATTTTGTTTCAACTATTCCGGGTTTAACGAAATTGAGTCCAAACTGAGTTCTTGCTCCATCGTGAGTTTGTGTTTCGATATTATTCTTCAGGAGCAGGGCTACCACTGCATAGAAACAGGAATAATATAACCGGTTAATAACTGCATTCCAACGTTTGTTGTCGGCTAATATCAAAGCTTCCTCATACGATTCAACTGCCCGCTGAAACCTGTAATTAATATACTCTTCACGATTTTCAATACTCATATGCTGATGCCTTCTCTGGTTACATTTTTGTATAAAGGAGAATACTTTAGACTATTTTTCCAGTAATCCTTTGAATAAATAAAAGATGAAATGATTTGTCCGGATTCCAGTTCGATAGAATATAATTCGTCCCTGAACAAATCATCAATCTCATTGGTAACCTTATTATTATCAACCAGAATGAGGATATCCCAATCAGAATCATCACGGTGATCTCCCCTAGCACGTGAACCAAAGAGAATTGCTTCTGCGCGAGGATCCTTGGAGTGGATCGATTTGCTTATCTTATCAAGTATTAAATTTTTTCTCATGGAATAATAATTGCTTCACCAAAGATAGAAAAAAACAGAAACGGTGGCAGCACATAATCTGAACACTGGGTGCACAAAAAGTTGCCACGCAATCTTAATGGTAAATCCCTTTCCGGCTGTTTTAATGTTTGACAACTGCAATCTATACAGCAGTTCAAATGTTATCTTTGAAATCCAACTTTGAAAGATCTTTTATGAAACTAGCCGGTTTAACATTTCTGATTTGCACTTTTTTCTTTACGCTGAACCTGAATGCCCAGGAAACAGATAAAAAGCCACTTTCGACAGACGACTTTGCCGCATGGAAAGTGCTGAATAAACCCATTGTTTCAAACGATGGCAAACTGGTTGCTTTCGAACTTAATCCGCAAAAAGGCGACGGCAACCTCATTGTAAAATCAATCGATGGTAAAAAAGCGGATACAATCAGCAGAGGGTTCGATGCACAGTTTTCTGCTGGATCTGACTTCATCGTTTACAAAATAAAACAGCCCGAAGACTCAATCAGGAGTGCAAAAAAGAAAAAGCTCAAAAAGGAGGAAATGCCCAAAGACAGTCTGGGAATATTAGTTAACAGGCGACACAAAGCTTATGCATTTCCCAACCTGAAACAATATTCAATTCCCAAAGAAAATGCCCGATGGGTAGCATTTCTTACCGACATGAAAAAACCGGGAAAAGCGAAGGATCCGGCTGAGAAAAAAAACAAAGATGCCTCAACCGACACCAAATACCAGTTGGTTTTGTTTCACGCAGCTCCCGGAGATACGGTTTGCTTTCAGAATGTAACCGAATATTATTATGCACCGCTCGGGCACAGTGTAACTTTTATCCGCCAGACCAAAGATTCGGCCGATCGCACTGAAATAGTGGTTTTTGACACCGATAAAAGGAAACCATACATCCTATTTAATAAGATTGGAACAGCAAAAAAGATAACTTCCGACCAGCAAGGCGGCAAATACGGATTTCTGTTTTCGACTGATACCATAAAGGAAAAAGCATTCAGTTTATACTACGGATCGCTCACTACCGGCGAACCAAAACCTGTTGTCATTCCTGAAATACAAGGAATGCCGCTTGGGTGGGCTCCTTCAGAATTTGCAGAACTTTCGTTTTCAGATAATGGGCAGCGTATTTTCTTCGGAACAAACAGAAAGCCTCAAGCCGAACCAAAGGACTCTCTTTTGGAAGATGAAAAACCGATACTCGACATTTGGTCATGGAATGACAAGGAGTTGCAGCCAGAGCAGAAAATCAATCTTGAAAATGAAAAGAAACGAACCTATGCCGCGGTTTACCTCATCGATAAAGACAAATTTATTCAATTGGGCGACCCTGCTGTACGCGACGTAAAAACCATACAGAAAGGGAATGGCCGTTTTGCGCTTGGAATCGATCCGTCACCCTACAAACTGGAGTCATCGTGGTCGGGCAAACCAAATGCCGACTATTACCTGATTGATGTGGAAACCGGAACAAAAAGAATAATTGTTCAGGATAAATCACTGGTTTCATTATCGCCCGGCGGAAATTACGTTGTTTGGTACGATCCGGCCGACAGCATTTACTACTCGCGTTCAACAGACATAAATGCGAAGGAGTCTCTGGATCTGAGTTCCCAAATTCCGGTTTCGTTTTTCGACGAACGCTGGGATATGCCCGCAGATCCAAACGCATACGGTATCGCCGGTTGGTCGGAAAACGACAAAACTGTGTTTTTGTACGATCGTTACGACATTTGGAGAGTTGATCTGGAAGGTGCCAGAGTACCCATGAGTGCCACCCGAAACTATGGAAGAAAAAATTTCCTGAAATTTCGCTACCAGAAACTCGATCCGGAAGAGGAATTTATCGATACCAACAAGCCAGTCATTGTTTCAGCTTTCGACGAACGCACAAAATCAGGAGGTTACTTCAGCGCCGACTTCCGAAGCTTCACCGAACCACGTTTGCTGATCATGGAAAATTATAAGTTCGAAAAACTGGCAAAGGCCAAAAATGCAGAGCAACTGATCTGGACCCGCGAAAACATTAACGAATCGCCTGATGTGTGGACCGGAAATCAATTGTTCGAACATCGCCGCAGACTTTCTGATTCCAATCCGCAGCAAAAATCGTTCGTTTGGCCGGTTGTCCGTTTGGTTCACTGGGATTCTTTCTCCGGGAAACCGCTTGAAGGCTTGCTATATTTTCCTGAAACAATTGACCTTGACAGAAAATACCCGATGGTGGTATATTTTTACGAGCGCAGTGCCGATAACCTGCATACTTATACTGCTCCTTCGCCCTCCCGATCAACTGTTAACCGCACGTTTTTCGCGAGCAACGATTACATTGTTTTTGTTCCTGACATCCCTTATGACGAAGGTTATCCGGGACAGTCAGCTTTTGATGCAGTGGTTAGCGGAACCCAGTTTGTTGCCAGCATGTCGCCGTTTATCGACCGGAATAAAATAGGCATTCAGGGCCAAAGCTGGGGCGGATACCAGGCAGCATGGCTCATTACCCAAACCAACATGTTTACCGCAGCAATGGCTGGCGCACCTGTCAGCAACATGACCAGCGCGTATGGAGGAATCCGCTGGGAATCAGGGCGATCCAGAATGTTTCAATATGAACAGTCGCAAAGCCGGATTGGCGGAACATTGTGGGACAAACCGCTGCAATACATCGAAAACTCGCCATTGTTTTATGTGCCGAAAATAAAAACACCACTGCTCATCATGCACAACGACAACGATGGAGCTGTTCCGTGGTACCAGGGGATTGAACTTTTTACAGCCATGCGTCGCCTGAACAAACCAGTTTGGATGTTGACCTATAACAACGAAGAGCATAACCTGAAGGCCGAAAGCTGGGCCAACCGCATGGATTTAACCATCCGAATGAAACAGTTTTTCGATCATTACCTGAAAGGCGAACAAATGCCGGCATGGATGCAATATGGAATACCGGCGATTAGAAAAGGAAAGGAATTGGGGTATTGAGTAAAATTAAAGCATCATCTCCAATTGCCCGTAACTTTTGACAACTGCATCCGCTTCCTTTTGACTCTGCGGATTTACTCCGGAACCCTGATAGGCAACACAACTCATTCCGGCGGCCTGGGCTGCTTTGATGCCGTTTGCAGAATCTTCCACAACCATGCAATCTTTTGGTAAAACTCCCAATTTTCGGGCTGCCAGCAAAAAAACATCCGGTTCAGGCTTGCTTTTCCCGGCTTCCTGACTGCTAACTATGACCTGAAAATACTTTCTAAGATCAGTCCGTTTAAGAATAAGTTCAATAATTTCAGGAAAAGAGGAGGACGCAACAGCCATCGGATAGTTTTTTTGTTCGAGTTTTTCCAGCAGGTCAACAAGTCCGGGCATTACCGGAATCTCTTTTAATTCAGTAAAGAACCGGATGCTTTCCACACGGTTTTGCCCGGTTAATTCTTCAACCGTAACATTCAGTGAATGACGTTCGGCTATTTGTCTCCACATCACATCCGAGGCAACGCCCATATACCGGTGGTGCTCTTCGTCAGAAACCGAGAACTGATTCATGAGAAATTGCTGTTTTTCTATTTCAACGTGAAATGGTTCACTGTCAACCAGCACTCCGTCCATATCGAAAATAATCGCTTTGATCATTGTATCTGTATGTTTTTTACG
>JAUYEQ010000030.1 GCA_030691295.1 Bacteroidota bacterium | reverse complement strand
ATAGTATAAAATTTCAGAAGGGACACTACCGTTTGACAGATAGCTGGATACGAAGCTTAATCAATATCAGATTTTGTAATGATCTTCCAAAATCATCCTGAACCATTTTGCTGGCAAAATATACTTCAAGGCCACCGCCAGTTTTTGTTCAAATGAAGCTATGATGTAACGTTGGTGAGGATTTTTACATTCCACGATCTTTACAATTTTTCGGGCAATCACTTCCGGATTCCATCCATTGGCTTCATCTTTTTCGATTATGGACAAAGTCTTTTCAAATTGTTCCTGATAGGGATCATCAATAGCTGTTGGTGAAAGGTATTTCCTACGGTTCATCGAATTATTGGTGTGAAAATCGCCCGGGTTGATGAGTATGATTTTGATATTGAATTGTTTGACCTCCATTCTCAAAGCGTCACTAAAACCTTCAATGGCAAATTTTCCTGCCGAATAAAATGCCTGAAACGGCAAACCCATTATTCCGCCAATGGAACTGAAATTGAGAATTGTTCCGCCACCCTGTTTTCGCATGATTGGCAATACTTCCCTTGTCATGTAAACCATTCCAAGAAAATTGGTATCCATTTGGAGTTGAATGGTTTCTGTTGGAGTTGTTTCAATTGGGCCGCCCGAATGCATTCCGGCATTGTTAATGAGGACGTCGATTTTTCCTTCCTTTTCTAAAACTTCGGAAACTGCCTTTTTTATGGATTCAATATCAGTAAGGTCCATCCTGAGCTGATGAATCCTGTCGTCTGTTGCAGATACTTTTCTGACCGTGCCATAAACAATGTGACCTTCATTTGCCAAAAGTTTTGCCGTCACTTTCCCAAAACCCGATGAAACTCCAGTGATCAGGATAACTTTTTTCATACCAAAACCGGTTGTAATTCCAGAATTCCCAATTCTATTGCTGCTTTTGTGATTTTTTCAATGGAGATATCTACCTGTTCTTTTGTATGGGTGGCCATTAATGAATATCTTATCAGGCTATCTTCTTTCGGAACTGCCGGAGCCACTACCGGGTTCACGAAAATTCCATCAGCGAGTAGTATTTTTGTCATTTCCAATGCTTTAATATCATCGTGGATAAAGAGTGGAATGATCGGAGTTTCGGATTTGCCTGTATCAAAACCTGCTGATTGAAATCTTTCACGGGCATAGGCTGTCAATTTCCATAGATGCCTGATTCGCTCTGGTTCATTTTCCATGATTTCGATGGAAGCGAGCACCGCAGCAGTTGATGAAGGTGTCATACTGGCGCTGAAAATCAATGATCTGGAGTTGTGCTTTACGAAATTGATTACTTCTTTATCGGCAGCAATAAAACCTCCAAGTGAAGCAAATGATTTTGAAAATGTTCCCATGATAAGATCAACCTGATCCGTTAGGCCAAAATGAGAGGCAGTACCTGCCCCGTTTTTTCCGAGAATGCCAAGCGAATGTGCATCATCAATCATTATTGAAGCATTGTATTTTTCAGCAAGAACTACTATTTCAGGTAATTTCACAATATCACCTTCCATCGAAAATACACCGTCAACCACAATGAGTTTGATACTGTCTTTGTGGCACAATCTCAATTTTGCTTCAAGCGCTTCCATGTTGTTGTGGGCGTACTTGAGTACTTTCGAAAATGAAAGTCTGCTGCCTTCAATAATGGAAGCATGATCGAGATCGTCGAGGAGAAGGTAATCATGGCGTCCGGCAAGAATTGAAACTACCCCGATATTTACCTGAAACCCGGTGCTGTAACACAATGCAGCTTCTTTGTTAACCAGTTGGGCCAGTTTGTTTTCAAGTTCAATGTGGATGTCGAGGGTTCCGTTCAGAAACCTGGAGCCAGCACAGCCGGTTCCATATTTGTCGATTGCGTCTTTGGCTGCTTCCTTAATCTTTGGGTGGTTGGTAAGGCCAAGATAGCTGTTCGATCCAAACATCAAAACCTTTTTCCCATTAATAATTACTTCGGTATCCTGATCGGATTCTATTTCCCTGAAATAGGGATAGATGCCAGCCTGCATTACTTTCTGAGGGGCATCGTAACCTGAAAACTTGTCTTTTAATATTCCCACTTGTTTAGTAAGTATTATCAAATAGATGCAGTTCAAAAGTAATAAGTTCAATTACTTTTGTGCAATAAAATATTAATAAAATTTATTTTTTTTGATTTTTATCCATTCGGATCAGGGCTGAGTCATCTCATTCAGAATACCTTTCCTTCCTTCTGATACTCACGTTCTATGCCGGTTTTGATCTGTTCGACAGTAATTTCATTTGAATTATTTGCCAACGATTCCAGACAGCAGTATTGTACCACATTGACAATTCCAGCTCCGGTTATTTCATATTTTCGGGCGATGGAAGATAAGTCGGCTTCGGAGGGGAGTTGAAGCCCGGCATTTGAAGGCAACGTCTTTTTCCAAAGTTGAAGTCGCTCTCCGGCTGTGGGAGGCGGAAAATACACCACTGACTGGAACCGTCGAATAAAGGCATCGTCGATATTTGATTTGAAGTTAGAGGCGAGAATAACAAGTCCATCATGGTTTTCAATTCGTTGCAGCAGGTAAGCAACTTCCTGGTTGGCATATTTGTCGTGCGCATCGCGTACATTGGTTCGTTTCCCGAACAATGCATCCGCCTCGTCGAAGAACAGTATCCAGTCTTTGTTTTTTGCGCGTTCGAAAAGTTGCGATAAGTTCTTTTCTGTTTCGCCTATGAACTTCGAAACCACCATTGAAAGGTCAATCCTGAAAACATCCCGGCCTGTATTTTTCCCGATAATCAACGCGGTAAGTGTTTTCCCAGTTCCGGGTGGCCCATGAAAAAGCGACCGGTAGCCCGGTTTTAATCTGCGTTTCATGTTCCAGTCGTTCATCAGCGTATCCTGATATTTAATCCAATTTTCGAGTTCTGCAATTTGCCTGTTTGTGGATGAAGCCAGCACCAGATCATCATCGGTTAATTCAGTGGTGATGTATTCCGCAGGAAAATCCATGCTCATTTTGGGTCGCGATATTTTTCCCTGAATAAAAAGTTCCAGGTAATCGCGGCCAATTTCGAGCTTGCCGCTCAATGGTGGTTCGCCCGGTTCAGCATCATCGAGCCAGATCAGGTTTTTTTGTGCAAAAAAATGTTCGGAACTAAAAAGCCTGCTGAATTCAAACCGTTTGTGCAGTTCATCGCCTGCCAGCAGAAATAAGGCCGTTTCGCCACTGGCTAAAAATCCCCGGAATTGTTTGCCACGAATACCGCCAAGTTGAGGGAAATCACCTGATTGGGTCAGGTTTTGCTCAATCAGCGAATCGAAAAATGCAGGCCGTACATGAGGTGCAAGGGCAAGAATCAAGACGGTAATTTCTTCCGGCGACATTTTCTGATTCCGAATAAACGTTGATAATTCGGAATCGTCTCTGGCCGATACAATTTTCATTACATCACTCGCCTTTGGCAGCTTCTTGTCTTGCGCAAAATGGTTCTTCAGGCGCTGCCGAAAAATTTCAGCAAGAAAATTTAAATATTGATTAACAGCAAGTGCATTTTTTTCGGATGGGGTCATTCGCAGCTATTTACTTTCCTGTTTGTTGAATTACATGAGTGAGTTCGTGTGCAAGCAATGTTTTTCCTGAAGATGAATCAGGATTGTATTGACCTTCAGTAAAATAAATGTCGCTTCCGTTGGTAAATGCGATGGAATGCAAGTCTTTATTAAGCGATGCAGCCTGCTCGTCGGTGTGGATGTTCACATTGCTGAAGTCAGCTCCGAACGCCTGTTCCATCTGCCGGGCAGTTTTTTCAGACATAGGCTGGCCTTTGCCTTTGGTTTTTTTTATCCGATCGGCGATATCTGAGCCCTTATTTGCCCTGGTTCCTTCTTTTTCTTTGCGCATAATGGGCGGATGTTCATTTTTTTCTTCCTCCTCATGTTTGGGCTGAACGTCCTTGTTCTCCTCCGCTTCCGCTTTTTGAACGGGTTTGTCTTCTTCTTTTTTCTCTTCCTTTTGCACCGGTTTCTCCTCTTCCTTTTTCTCTTCTTTCTGAATCGGTTTTTCTTCCTCTTTTTTCTCCTCTTTTTGGATAGGTTTCTCCTCTTCTTTCTTTTCAGCTTTTTGAACCGGTTTTTGCTCTTCTTCCTTATCCATTTTTTGAGCAGTTTTTTCCTCGTTTTCTTTCAAGCTACTCATTTGCACTGCGCTGATATCCTGTTTCTGAACTACGGGTTCTGGCGAGGCATGAACTTTATTTGCAACCTTTCCTGCTGCATTATCGGCTTCCTTTTCATACTTATCGCCTTTTTCGCCTGTCTTTAATTGTGTCTGAAAAAAAGAAGGATGTTGTTTCGATTCATCGTGAGCCAGATTGAAAAACGGGCTGCGCGATCTTTCATTCTGCTGATTTTGTTTGCGCACAAAATGCCTTGAATTTCTTTTCATGATCTACATTTTTAATTCATTGATGCAAGTATTTCTTCTGCCTTTGGCTTATAATCCTGGTGGTTTGTGGCGATCGTAGCCGCCAATGTCTTTTTCGCTTCAACAAAATCACCCTGATTAAAAAGAATAATACTCTTATAATAGAGCGCTTTTGGGTTTTCAGGCTCCTGTTCAAGAGTTATATTGAAATGATTGAGTGCGGAATCAGGATCATCGGCAGCCAATTCGATTACTGCCAGATTATTACGGGCTTCTGCATGATCGGGATTGAGCAACAATATTCTGCGAAATTCGTTCATCGCTTCGGTGCTTTGACCCGTTTTTAGAAGTGCCATGGCAAGGTTATGGCGCGCTTCAGTATCTTCAGGTTCCATTCCGAGGGTACGCTTAAAGCAAGTGATGGCGGAACCGAAATCGTATTTCGCAAAGTAGATTATTCCAAGCATGGCATACAGCCGCGGATTTTCTTCTTCTTCAGGCAATGCATTTTTCAAAACATCCATGGCTTCGTCCAGCTTTTGCTGAGTGATCAGCACATGCGCCAGATCAATCAGTTGGCTCGATTTTGGTTTTATATTGTAACATCTTTTCCAGAAAATTTCAGAATTGGCGGCATCACCTTTCAGCATATAAAGTTTGGCTAAGCTTTCGTTGGCGTGAAAATCGTTTTTGTCAAACGAAACTGCTTTCATTAGATAGTACTCAGTTTCATCCAATTGCTGCATCATCAGGTAGGTTAAGCCGAGATTCGTATAGGCAGTTGAATATTCAGGATTTATTTCGATTGCCCGAAAATATTCCTGCTTCGCTTCATCAAATCTTCTGGTTTGCGCATACAGGAATCCCAGATTATTATGGGCAACAGCATTGCTTTCATTTATTTCCAAAGCTTCGCGGTATTTTTTTTCTGCCTCTTCCATCCTGCCAGCAAGATAAAGTTCCGCCCCTTCGCGCAAAAGATTTTTGATTTCAGTAGTTGTCATTTTTATTCATTTTTATCCTAAATAGCTATCTATTTCATTTACCACTGCATCTTTGAGCGAACCAGCCAGCTGGCTCACTGATGGATAGGTGAATTTGATCTGGTCAAACGATAGATTCAATGGCGTATTCTTGTTGTATTTAAACGGAAATTCCATGCCGAAAGGTGCATCTGGTTTAAGGGTCATGGATGCAAACTCCCATTCCCAGGATTTCGAGAGTGTTTTAACCAATAAATCAATCTCGCCTGTAATCTTAAATGCGCCTCTGAATGTAAGGCTTGGCATAATTCCAATTTTCGCTATTCCATCCAATTCAAATCCATTCGCAGCGCTCCATGATAAGGTGCCTTTTAATATGGGTTGCGGAACTTCCAGACGCAAAGCCGCACTCAAGTCAATTCCTCCTCTAATAGATGCAATCAGCAAACTGGCTTTTACACCAAACTCAACACCCGCTTTTATCTCGGCATACGCAGGCATGTTGAAACTCATGCCACCCGTAATTTTCATTTCTTCAGGATGGGAGGGATTGTATTTTACTTCAGCAAAAACATCAGAAAGATATCCACCGCCAATTTCGGCCTCTGCATCAAGATACCCGAGTACATAAATCTGGATAATCGGGATCGGCGTAGGAATGTTGATCGGAACTTTTAGCAATTGTTTTTTGCGTTTTGGCAGGGGGGCAGGGAAGAGGTTGAACCGCTTGGGCAAGTCAATTCTTCCAACTACTTCCACTTCACCATTGGGCAATATATTTACTCCGGCAGTTACTTTCAGGTCTTCCGTAATCTTTAGCGAAAGCTGGCCGCCGCCAAAAACAGTGTATTCCTCACTTTTCTTTCCTGACGGGACTCCGTCAATCAATTCCTGGTTGGTTATTCCAAGCTTGAGTTTTCCTTCGAGCCGGTCGCGTTTGTACTGCATGGAGGCATCGACAGTGAAAATATCGTTGACGAACTCAAAGTTCACTTTCGAGTCAATACCGGGAATGTCGGGTGTAACTGTACCGCTACCCGAAAAATCATACACATTATCCTTCTTCGCAATTTTCAGTTTCCCTTCGCCTTCTTTAATCCCCGGAAGTTTTTCTATTTTCACGCCGCCTTCGATTTCAAATACATCTTTACCGAAAACTATTCGAAGTGTGACCTCATTGACACCTTTAATGGTGGTTTCGGCTGTACCTTCGGCTTTCAGGACTTCGTTGGTATATTCAACATGAATATTTCCTGACTTGATTCCTTTTACAGCTTTTTCGGCAAAGGTAAGATCGCCTTCAATTTTCCAGCCGTTTTGATTATCATATTCAGCTTTTATGCCAGCTTGTTTCACTTTGCCTTTGAAAAGCTTTGGATCGAAATCAAATGCGCCGGCGATTCCAAAATTGCCATCAGTTTTTGCTGAACCTTTAATTTTTCCTGTTCCTACATTTTTAATTTCAAAATCAACATCACCTTTAACTCCAAATCCTTTTGTTCCGCCGAAAACAGTCAAACTGATATCATTAATTTTAAATGGATCGGGAACTTTAAATTCCTCTGCAGTAAAAGTTTTGCTAATTTCAATCTCATTTCCTTCAATCGAAAAATCTAATTCAACTCCTTTAATGACTGGAAGCGTTGAACTTATAACACCTCCTGCTACCAAGCCCTTGCCCTTTACAATTTCTGCCTCATTAATTGTGATTGGGCTTAGCCCCGGTAAATCCATACCTACTAATATTTGCTGCAAACCTCCGGCACCTTTTTTTTTCGACCTTGGGATACCTCCTCCATTTTCGACCCCATCCATTTTCAGGATGGGAATCTTAAATGACTTATTTCCTTTATCACGATATAAACTAAAGTCCAAATCGAAAGATCCAACATCAGCACCAGACTTTGTATTTGGATCATTCAATACAGCATCAATCCATGTAGGCTTTTTAAATGTTATAACTGATTTACTTTTGTTAAGAGCTAAAAATTCATCTTCTTTTATTACCTGACCACCAACCGTTGAAGTATAAATTAATCTATTTTCTTTAATTTTTTTTGCCTTATTTTCTTTTGTTCCTTTTGCTTGTTTTCTTTCATTCACCCCCATAGGAATAAATTGTTTCAGGTGCGTACCTTCTGTTATTTCATTATAGGTCCAAAAATGGCTATTATCTGAAGGCCCCTGAGGATCCTTTTTGAATATAGTTTTTTTGAATGAAATGTCGAAAGTTGATTTTAGTTTACCTTTATTTTTAAGACGAGCATCGGGTGAACCCTTTTTATTTTCGCCTGTAACAAATGCATCAATTGCCTCATTTATTGATCCCTTAACAATACCTCCTGACTTAGCGTTAACCGAAGACTCAAGAAGTTCAAGATTATCGATCTCATTTTTTCCACCTGCCTGAAGTTCCACTGCATGGTCTATCTGAAAAATTGATGATTTTCCTGTCCTACTCCAGAAAGGATTGACCGCATTCTCTATTATGGTTTCTAACTTCCCTATTAATTTTAAGTCATTATTCTCCTTATGTTTTAAAAAATAAACTTCAGATTCTAGACCCTTCTTCCATTCTTTGTCTTTTAATTTTTCGGCTGCACTTTTAACCTCGTTTGGAACTTTTTCGTTCCACACATCATCCTGACCTTTTCCTCCCAATGCTTTTTTTCGATTGAATTCCCCAGATTTTTTATCAAAATGTTCTTTTACTAATTTTATTTTCGAAAGATTCCATTTATCAGTTTCTCCTTTTCGCTTTTTTTTGGCTCCTGGGACATTAAGTTCGGGTAATTCAATGGAAGGTGGATTTGCGTTATAATCAGCTTTGGCTGCTTCTTTTTTCTGTACCATTTTCTGCACACCTCCCGTTTGCTGCACTGTATGTGTCAGTTCATGGGCAAGCAAATGTTTTCCTGAAGTTGTTTCCGGATTGTATTTTCCTTCATCAAAATAAATATCCTGTCCGTGGGTAAATGCCTGAGCATTCAGGTCTTTGCTCATTTGCTGTGCTTCATTGCCGGTGTGAACGCGTACACCACTGAAATCGTTTCCGAACCCGCTTTCCATTTCACTGCGGGTTGAATTATCAAGTGGATTTCCTCTTCCTTTTGAAGCGTTGATTTTATTTTCAACCGAAGGAGAAGCTTCACTGTTACTTCCTGAATTTTCCTTTTTCTGAACATCGCCTGCAGTCGCCTCATTGTGCAAAGCAGTGAAGAATCCGCGGTACGCTTTCATCGGGCGTTTGTTCTCGATAATTTCACTTTGCAAACCGCTGTTGCCGTCAATACTGTGCACCATGTCACCTTCCACTTTTACAATAATGGCATGGTGCTGATTGGCATCCATATAACCGATGTCTCCGGCTTGCGGCGATTCCGTTTGCTTTAGTTTGCCAAAAGCAGACACTCCTTTTCCCATCTGCCAGGTGCCGATATCAATGCCCGCTTTTTTGATGCAATACACAGCAAAAATTCCGCACCAGGAGGGCAACCCGGGACCAAGATACTTTATCACATCATCGGACCAAACGCCCGGAGCAGCAAGATGGAAAATTTCAAGCAATGTTTCATGGCCAAAACGTAACTGTTTCCCGCCATCGCCTGGTAGTCCTTCCTTGGCTTTTACTTTCCCCAATTTCGATCGGGCAATTGAAACAATCGTTTCACCTTTGCCCATATTGCCGGTTGATGCTTCATTTTCGCTCCTGAAAACCCGTTCTCCTTCATCATTTTCAGGATACATGCTGCGCTGTACGTCAGGCTCACCCTCACTTTCGAACATTGGTTTACGTTGAAGGGTGTTTCCTTCTTCCTGTTTTTGTTCCTCTTCCTTTTTATCGAGTTTTTCATCAGTTGCCTTGTCAACCGCTTTTGCCTGGGCTACTGGCGTATTATTCGCTTTTTTGCTTACTAACTTCTCAGCCATTGCATCAGCCTGCTGTTCGTACCTGTCGCCACGCTGACCGACACTGAGCTTGGCCTGAATGCCATTGGTTTTGAAAAAAGAATCTTCCTGTCCCCTGGGAAAGAACTGTTTCCCGACGCCTGAATGATCTTTCTGGTGCCGGGTATTTGAAGGTGGGGATGTAACAGTTTCTTTCATTGTAATTGCTTATGCCCATTCAACATACAGGGCGTTTTTCATCCATGCCAGTTTAAAGATGGAATACCCCCATGGCAGGAAACTTAACAGCACATCCTGAGCTTTGCTTTCAATAATTAACCGGTCCTGAAAATCGTTCAGGATTAACTTTCCTTCTCTTTGCAAAAAACCTTCGCGCAATCCGTCAGGCGATGTGTTTTTTAATGCGCTCCAATGTTTGATGGCAGCTTTCAGCAATGTTTCGCTTTCGTCTTTCATTTCTATGCTGAGGGTTACTTCCCTGGCAATCGGCAAATCCAAATCCCAGCCGCACAGAAACTTCTCCGTAATTAGTTCATATTCCGGCGCAAGCTCCTGTTTAGTTGCAAGGTAATGTAACAGATGAACAGCCGTGGTTTGCGATTCGATGTCTTTAAATTTTCCTTCAGCCAGCAATTCAAAGTCAGCAAAAAATGAACTAATGAAAGGATGCAACAATACCAATCCGGCGTTATCTACAAAAATCCCATCTTCCTCCTCTTCATGCTTTTTTGCTGTTTTACTGATTCCTTTTTCCTGATTTTCAATCATCTTTTCCGAATCCTGAAAATCTGAATCCTGTTGATTTTTTACAGGCTCTGATTTGATGTTCAGTCTAATTTCATTGATAAGGAGTATAAATTCCTGCTGATCTTCTGCATCAGGAAAAGTAAAGTCTGCTGAAAATTCGTCTAAAATATTCTTCAGTTGTTGTCCTGAAAAAACTCCCTTTTGACTTATTATTTGACTGATAATTCTTTTGAATAATACTTGTTGCGGTTTAGAGAAGAGATATCCTTCTGTTTTTTTTCTTTCAAACAATTTCTGCAACAAACTAATAATCCTTGCGAACATTTTGTCTTCGACAAATCCTCTCAGCGCTTTGGGAGATGAAAAAAGGACCGAGAAAATGGTTTGAAAAATAAACTGAAGGGAAAACTGGTTCAGCAATCGTTCGAGTGCGGTTTTATTTTCGATGAGCAACCTGTTTAGTCGATTCCCAAATTCTGAGGAAGAATTAAATAGTATCTCCGATAAATTTTGCTCATGCAGTAGTTCGCCTGATTTTTCGCTCCACCATGGAAGTCGCCCGGTTTCAAGAAAAAAAAGAAAGCTCTCTAAAGCCGATTGTTCCCTGGTAAATGTTATCACCTTTTCATCATCGGATTGGTCTTTTGCTGATTGAAGTGGTTCAACTAGCTTCTCTGTTTTTTCATGAAAAAGCTGAAATAGCGATCTTGAGAATTCTTTTTCAAAGTTTTCTGCTGATATATTTTCGAGATTGATATTCAGTTGATTCAATTGAACATGTTCGTCAATAGGGACAAGCGTATCCAGATATTTCTCCAGTTTCGGTAGTATTTCATTGTAAATCAACCTCACCGCATCCTCCTTAACCTGATTGGCCAAACGCATTTCGGGCACGTCGATTTCCAGATTAACCCGGTGGATGATATGTGTGTTGCCTGCCATTATTTAGGGAATTTGCTCAAATCCTGAATGAGCGTATTCAATGAAGTGATGAGTAGTGTGAATTGAGAAAGGAAATTCGTTTTAAAATCAACTACCTCATTTCCAAGGCTATTTTGTAAATCGAGTTGAGGATAACTTCTGATAAGTTGCAGGGTGGAGTTGTGGAACAATTCAAGGTTTTTCCGAATCTCCGACAGATCTTTATCATTAATTGTTTTATCGCACCGCACCAGGTTGAGCATAAGCATGAGCAATGCTCTTAAAATCTCTTCCAGTATCCGGGCGATGTCAGGAATTCTCGGGTTAACCTTAAAGCTATAAATTTGGTTCAACAGATCTGAAATACTTCCGATAAGTGCCGTTTTTTGATCGGGATCGGTGGAGTTTAAAGCGTTCAAGGCTTTCTCAAAAATACTTAATGAATTGTTATAAATTGGGAGAAGCAAGGTGTTTCTTGTTTTCTGCACACGAATTAGCATTTCAGGCGTGTTTATCAATGAATTTTTCGCACTGATAAATTCAGTAACAAATGCGTTACAATTATTCTCTACTCCATTTTTTGGTACTTCTGTATTCACGACACCTCTTGAATTGCAAGGATCATCCTTTAAAGTGACGATGCCAGTAATGATGTCAATTTTATTCTTTTTAAGAACTTCAATATCAAAGTCAAGTGTGAAATCATTCGTATTGTCTGTTGTAACTTCAGGATGTGCCTTGTCGAAATTCCAGATATAGGTTTGTTTCCCGAAAATAGATTCATCGGTATTGTTAATATATCGAACTACTAATTTCCTATTGATGAACTCCACGAATTCGGAGAAAAGCACCAAAACAACTGGCTTGGTGACCACAACAGTACAATTGGTAGGCAGGCCGCCAACTGTAAAAGTGATGGTTGCCGGCAGTATTCCAGCTGGAACTTTGCGGGTATCAAAAACCGGCGGATCTTTCATGATAACTGCATCGGGCGCTTCCTTTGATTCTATCAGCGCTCCTTTGGGTGAATATTCACTAAACGTAATCTCACCTCTTTCGCTGCAAGCTATAGGGTCGGGCAACTTTAAAATTGGCTCTGCAAATGGTATGAATGTAACTACATACGGTTCCGAATTTTTCGTGCAATCCCCATTGGCAACATTCAGTTCCGCCGTAATTTCGTTAATGCCTTTTTCAACCAAAGCAAGCTTGTCGAAAGTAATTTTGACTTGTTTCCCGGAAGCTGTTTGTCCATCATTGAATTTCCAGTTATAGCTGAAATCTTCAGTCGAATTGTCGGAATTTGCCGTAAAGTTCGCAATCAAAAATTTTTGCAGCGAAGTATCGTCCTGATCTAATGTATGTTGAATTTTTGCTTCAGGATGCTTAATCACTAGAATGGTACAAGTGGTGTCCTGTCCATTAACCTTAAATCCGATCTGAACACTTTTTTGAGCGGCAGTAAATGCGATAAGCGTAGGATCAAAATAAGTAAACCCATCGGCCGGAACCTTAACGGTTGCGGAGAAGGCGGCATCTATGGTTTCTACTTTACCATCGGTGGGAGTGATGCCGAATTTCAAAGGATTTACATTACTGCACGCTTTTTCGGCTGGCAGTATAAGTGAAACCTGTTCAACCGGTTTTTCTTTTTCTATAATGAATGCCACCGGCGGACATTTTGAACAGCACAAATAAGGCAGGCAGAAATCGGCGATGACAATACCAGCTACTGGCTGGCTTATTTCCCTGCAAATAATTTTACTGATAGCGGTTATTTTTGTGTTCAGTTCCTTGATCACAAATTCTGAATAAGCGCTGCCGCGTTCAATCTTATTTTTTGTAAAGAAAAGTCCAAGTTCTTCTTCCCTGTTAATTGTTTCGTCGTTACTAACTACGTGTAAAGCAAACGAATCAATGTCCTTGTATTGCGATTCTACAACTGCGCTGGCATTGCTGACAGCACGCTCTTTTTCAAGCTTCCTGTCAGCAGATAAATTGGTAAATGCCGATTGGGTTGTGGTCCCTTTTGGAGCGCTGGCATATACAATTACAAAGGTTCCGCCACGATGTGATCCGGCTTTGTGTTCCAGTCCGGGATGTTGCTCAGCATACTTTGAAAATGATAAACTTTGAAGGATCAGCGCTTTCCGGCGTTCTATCTCGCGCATCACCACCTCCAATTTTTCGTTGCCGCAGCAGAGTCTTTCAAGGCGGTCAATCATATTCATATAATTCGATTCGAAACCACGCGACGTATAATTGGCAGGTCTGAAATAACTTTCCAGGCGCGTACGCATGATCTTGATCCGTTTGCAAAAGCTTTGTGAAAAATTGCGGTAATCGGTTATAAAATTCTGGGTGATTTCATTGATAGTGCCTGGCACGAAGCGCTGCATTACATTCAGGTGACCGATGATTTGGGTTGGGTATTCGAAAACTACAAACCGCTCGTTTTCATTCAGGCTGTTCAATTCAGGATCGGCAGCAGCGAACGTTCTGGCTTTCTCGGTAAACTCACCCACAGTGAGATTGTCTGTTTCCATCGCCTTCAGATAATATTTTCCGAAGGAGTCGGGATGATCGTCAATTTTAACCTTTACAGCGCGGTTAATTTCGTAAATGGGTTTTGTAAACCGGTCGCAAAAATCAACTACCGGAGTTGCGGCGGCGAAAGCGCCGATATTCTCGATAAGCGTTTCTTTTGCTTCACCTGTGGCGGCAGCTTTCATGGTTACATCTGCCGTTTTAAATACATCTGATTTAATCTCAGCTTTAAGAATCGTATTGTTGATGATCCATGGTGGCTGACCTTCAGGAGCAATATAGCGAATTATGTTTGTATGAGGCTTTGTTGGTTTGGCCGTAAATCCTGAAAAAAATGATGATCCATCAGCAAGTACACAATTGATTTCAACCTGGAAGGCGTGCAAAATGGTATTCAGATCTTCAAACTGACAAGCAAAATCATCCAGGTTAATGTCGGTAAGCTTTACATCGCCCAACCTGACGGCCACGATATCAATCGGGACGCCTTTCTGGTTTTTAAGCTCATCCAGTTTGGTCAGCGCTGTTTTGTAATCTTTCCCAATGTGTCCTTCAATCCTGAAGAAATTGTATTCATCAATGCTGTAATCGAGCGGGTTCAATGTTTCGTCGTTAACCGGCGCCGGATAAAGATTTGCATTGTACGAAAGATTTAGTTTATCATTCGCTTTTAGCGCTTTCTGATAATTCCAATCCTGCGAAAGCAAAATAAAGTTTTGATAGTAGAATGGAATAGCCCTGTCTTCCAGCGGTTTATCGTAATCTAACGATGGAGTTATTTTAATGGCATCCACTTCGTTTGGATTGAAATTCAGTACCATCAGTTCAAGCCGGTCGAGCATACCAATGGCAATATTCACTTCTTTTTTGTGATTGCTAACGGCTGGCGACGGATAGAACTGGTGGCGGTATTTTGGAGGCAGAGGCCCGTATTTAATATTGGGCTCGCCCAGCATGATGTGTTTTGGAAAAGCATATAAATTCGGGATACATTCGAAAGCGACACTGTAAATCTGATCCCGAAGTTCGTTGTAGGCCACCACAACATCTTTGTAATAATCGTAAGTGTATTGCGCATGGAGCGCATTGGCGGCTGTGCTCAGGTTTGTATTGAGCTTAGTGACGAGATTGCTGATATTGATTGAGTTGTCCCGGTCGATTAAAAATTTAAATGCGTTGTAAAGTTCAAGAATGGCTGTAGACAAGGCGCTACTGCCATTTTTTGCTGTAGTGAAATACGCGCCTGCCAAAGCGGTACTTTGCGCGGTGTTGGTATTATTCAGTATGATGCGTTTTGGCCTGATAACCGGGAAAGTGAAATATTTCTCGTAGGCCTCATAGTATTTAAGGTAGATATCATCGCCAATTACTTCACCTGTGTCCAGATGTACGACTTTCTCCATGTCACTCTTCGAAATAAGGAGAACCATTGGACGTGCAACCTGCCGTCGTCCAAGGTTATCGCAATTGGTCGGGGTACATTTCTCCGGATTTTTGAGATAGTATTCGAGGTAAAGCAATCCTACCCAGTTGGTAATTTTGCTATCGAGTTCCTCCACCGAAAAAACTTCTGCCGAGGTGATCTTGTCTTTCTCATCGTCGGTCAGTAACTGAAATAGTTTGACTGATTTCTCTTCTGTGCCCTGCTTATAGTAGAACGGATCATACTTTCCATTGTCGGGCTGAATGTACTCAGCAAAGTATTTGAAATTTGTCGCGCTCATTTTGAGCAGGTCGCCATCGGTGGTGACAGCAACTCCCTGGCTGAGGGAAATAGATTTGGCATTTCGCCTGAGATGCAGCCCGCAAACTATTCCGGTACCTATCAGGCAGGTACGTGTAATACGATGCTGATCCTCAAAGAAATCAATGATCTCATTCAATTGCACTTCGGTAAGCACCTGGTCTTTTACAAACCGGCTGTATTCGAGGTTCAGTATTCCGAGTTGAAGTTGCTGTTTGGTTGCCATATCGTGTGTTTTTTTATTGACGAATTATTATTTTGAACTTATTACTTCGACTCACCCCGAGTGCGCTACGCTTACTCTTGCAGGGCTTGGAATGAGTATAGGAATCTATTTCTTTGCCACCAAAACACCAAAACACCAAAACACTAAATCACAAAATATCACCAAAATACATTGCCTGAATTTCGGTACTTGGTGCAATTTGGTGCCTTGGAGATTTTGTGGCATTTTTTATTCTTTTATTCTTCGACATTTCATAGTATTTAAAGCTTAGCCCAGATATAACTTTAACCTGGATTTGAGTCGCTTTCGAGCGAGCCGAGTGTCGAGCTTCCGAGTATGATGGGATTCTTATCAGGCGTATCATCATCACAATCGGTTAAATGCCCTTGTTCGTAAATAGTAAACATCTCTTCTATCACTTTTATCAGTTCTATCAGCGTGGCATCCTTCGCCTGCTTTAACGGATCACTCGAATTTTCCCTTTCGTCCAACCATTTTTTGTGCGCTTCTTCAAACTTTTTCATGAACTCTTCATTCACAAAGCATATACGCGGAAGCACATGTGCCGGTGTTTCCATGCGGATAAGCCGTTCGGCAAACTGCCTGAAATGTTTGTTGCGCAACCGCATGCTGTAACCCGGAAGCACAACTGTTACCCTGAAAGAATAGGGATCGAGTGGCCGGCAATGTTCGCCGTTCGATTCAATGCACACCGGCATAAATAATTCGGTTTTGGCTTTGGGTGTGTTGAAATCCGGGCGCAACAAAATATGCTCAACTACATACATTCCTTCGAGTTTGAATTCATCCAGCAGATATTTGGTCATGTCGGCAATTGCTTTTTCGGCCAGTGAATAGTTCCCTGAATCAATTTCTCCCGGAAGGACATTGTATTGCAATGGATGGGTGGCAATGGTTTCAAGTTTCGCATTGCGCAGGCTGACGGAGATTTTGGTTTCATCAGGAGAAAGGGTCAGCAAATAGTATTCCCGCTCGGGCCCCAGCAAGCTCGCCAATCCCATTTCTTCGTAAGCATCAGCACGTTTCAGGAAAGTCTTGTCCACACTTTCAAAAATAGTAATGCCATTCATCCTGATGCTCCATCCGTATTGCTGAATGTCGGTCAATACGCCGTTAACCATCATTTGGATAGTCCCCGTTTTTTCAACTTTGTAATCCAGATCGGCAATGGGAATTCGCTTGTAATTATTAAAGCCAAGCAGGCGCGAAATGCGTTTCTCCATGCCCGCCACGTTCACCAATTGTTCTTCAGCCGTCTTCGGATTGTAATAATCGAACCCTACGCCCCGGCAGGTACTCATGTTGTGGTAATCTTTCAGGAAATTTACTTTGTGGCGGATAATGGCGCGCTCGGCATCGGCAGAATACAAGCGGTGCATCAGGAACACATATTCGTTGAAATGTTCGGCAAAACGGGAGAGGAGGTGATTCAGAAACTTGTTTTTGCGGGTAACGTAATTGTCGAGCCCGGTGCTTTTGTGGATTGTATCTATTTTATTGGCCCAGTTCTCCACATCGTCGAAAATCGTTTTCTCACCCTCCTCCTCCTCTTTCATTCCTTTTACCGTATTGGCAAAATAGGTTTTGGCAATGCTGTTATCAGCCGAAAAAAGTACGCTTACATTTGAAAGTTGTGCAAAATAATTGGCAAGCACCTGCTCGAAGAAAAGCAGGTAAGCTTTCAGTTGTTTGGCCTGCGATTTACGCATTTTGGTGGCGCTGTCAGGCAGTCCGTGTTGCCCGATTCCATAAGTTTCAGGAAACTGATTCTGAAAAGTCTGATAGTTGACAGTGTCGCGGTAAACGCCTTCCGGCATTTTGATGTCTTCAGTTGCTTTTGCCACCATTTCAGCATTTCGCTTTTCACGCAGGTCGTTTAGCCTGGTTTCAGCTTCTGCCATTTTTAATTCGATGGGCATAAAATCCTTCCATACATTCAGAACCGAATTATCAAGGCAAAACACAGGTTTGTGCCCGGGCGTGATGCACAAGTTCCACTTATCGCCAGTTACAGCCTTGCGGACTTTGTTCATGTCTTTTTCATCGCATCCGCACAATCCGAAGGCGATTTCTTTTACCAGTTTCACACCTTCTGTATTCATGATGATGCGGATAATGTCGCTCAAACGGACTTCTTTGCGCAATTCGCTACCTGTCAAATCCTCATAACGGATAAAACCCTTTTTTGCGAAGGGATTTCCGGGAGTGCGGTATTTGTAATTATCATTAAAATCGAAAACCGGGCCCTGAAATATTTCATCGGGTGTTTTACCCATTTCAAGCATTTCCTGAAGGTTGTGAAAAGGGATATCCGGAGAAAGATACTGATCGATGTTAAACACGATTTGTGCCCAAACCTGTTCAGGGTCGGCATTGGGCAAAATGTCAATATCGCCGCATATCACAACACCCTCTTTGGGCACTTCGGCGATGGTGTCAATGTCCTCGCAAAGGTTTCGGTAGCGCGAGTAAACTTCAGTCACACGCTTAATAATCGCTTTCTTCCGGGCTAAAATCAAAGCTTGCTGCGTGGCTTCATCTTTTTGTTTATCCTCTTCGGTCAATAATTTCGATTCGTCAAAATCGATCAAAACATTGTTTAATCCCTGAAGTTTAAATTGAAGCGCTTTCTTCGGATCTACAACTTCGGCGGGTGATTTATAATGCAATTCGGGTACGCCTTCCTGCTTAAGATCGTCGTATTTTGCAACAATCCAGCGCTCGGAAGCCATTATCCAGGCATTTCGCACACCTTCAATCCTGACAAATAGCTGCCGGTAATCGTTGCCGCTTACCGGGCACGATGGCAAAGCTTTAATGGCCGACAGGAACTGCTGGTGCATGTGCTGTAAATTGTTCTCAGGTTTTGCCAGCAAATCTTCAGCAGGCATTGCAATCCGAAAACCAAGATCAGTAATGGCATAGCACAACATATCGAGAATGGTCACTCCCGGATCGTGCACATTGTAATCTGTCCAAAGTTTACTGGCAAGTTTTTCAATATGGTTCATGCCTTCTTCATGCAGAAAAGCATAGTCCTTGCCATGTTCAGCGCTTATTTCTTTCGGTATGGTTCGTATTTCACTCATCGCACACTTTGTCTTTTTCGATTAAACTGATGGTGTGTGTTCTGGCCGAAACCAGTATGGCACGGGCGCTCGTAGCAACTATTCTACTTCTGTCCGTAGTGTTTTGATCTTCAGGCCCGATTCGCTGGAACATCTTAAATTGCGAAATGAAATCGACATAAGGACGTTCTTCGATGAACCTGATAATGATGCTTTTATATAATTCGCCCCCGAAGTGGATGTCAGAAAAATCGCCGTAAGCCCACGGTGAAAGGTACCGCACGATATCTTCGTTCAATATTTTGAGGTAAGCATTTGCATCAAACTGGTCGTAAAACTTTACCCTGAAATCAAGAAAAACAGTTTCATATTCAGGATTGTCCGTGTCAAATTTTACATGAAGCGAATTCAACGGGTCGATAAAATCTTCGATTTCGCGCAAAAGGTTTTGGCTTGCACGAGGCTGCAGAGGGTCAAAACTGTTTTTATTCCTGATATCGGGAATCACGATCAGCGATACAAACCCTGGTGAGATTTCGAAGTAATCAGGCGTTCCATCTTCCTTTAAAATGGAGGTATGACTCAGGCATTTGACCTTAAAAACTGCCGGAAAAGCTTGCAATACAATACGTTCGTAATCCCAGATATTCACTGCGCGCTGTTTGTGGCGCAGCCTTTCGCTCACCCTTAAATAGAATGAATGTTCATTTTCGGTATCTACTCCGCCAAATGATGCGTAAGGCTGGCTTATTCCCTTGATGAGTGCAGGTTTCTCAATGAATTTTTTGATCGTTCCGGCGGGAAGCGAGGTAATTAAATGGGAAAGTTCATTGTCATTGTTGCTGAAAACTGCTTCAACAGCTTGAGCGTGTACTCCGGTCATTTTGCAGATCGAAGTGCTTGTCAATCCAACGGGCAACTGTGCTTTTATCCAGAAAAGCCCGGCATCTAGCAAGGTGTTGCTGCTGTTTGCCTCTGCCGGAAGTGTAATTTTCACGATGCCCGGACGAAGCAGGTTATTGGTAGTATCGCCTGTGATAAAATCTCTGTTCAGCGCTTTCCACTCGTTGTTTGAAAGGGCGAACCATTCCATCTTTTTATCGCCGGTAAATGTGGGTGCAAGTGGGTTCTCGCTTCCTTCCACCATCTGAAAAAGCAAGTTAACGATGCTTGAAGGCTGCGCATTCTGTAAACCAATGTAAAACTCTCCTTCAGGCGAATATTCAGGAACGAGTGCAATATCGCGTTTTGAAGTTGGATCGATAAAATCACATTGCTCTTTCAGAAATACATGCTGTTCGGTTTGTCCGAAAGGATGTTCATGAAAAAGCTGAACCTTCCGTGCCGTAAAATTATCGAGCTTGCTTTGTGGCGTGGTACTCAACCCAAACGAAAACGTATTGGTTGCTTTGGCTTTGTAATCTACCGTGAATGAAGTGATAACCGGTGTGTAAGGTGCATTTGGCATCAGCACGTCCGGACTACTTGGCTTGGATTTGGCTATCATGGCCAAAGTAATCAGCCTGGCATAGTGTTCGTGAAGAAAATCATTCACAAGACTTAGCCTCAAAAAATTGGCTTTAGTCGTTGGACTGAAAGCCTCGGTGCTTGTTTGCGGTACCTGGAATCCGGGGTTAAAATTTGCCACTTCGAATCTGGCCGATATAGGTTGAATCTTTCCTGCCATTGAAACCGCTTGCGGAGTCAGATAATTTTGCAGAACAGCTTTGTTGACATCAATGCCTTTTTGCAGGAGCACGGGCGAGATAACTGGTGCAGGTGCAACAGCTGAATCTGAAGCATCACGATTAACTACAACCGGGCTGTCAAAAAGATTTTGATTTATTCCGGATTGGGGGAACCAACTATTATTTTTTATATATCGTGATGTGATTGTGAAATATTCATCTCCCGTAACAATAGCATTGCCTGTCAGGCTTGCTGGTGTTGTTGTAAGCGTATAGTCGCTGCTTCCGCCGATTATAAACTGCGAACGGTAAGCCTTATACAGTTCTTCAAAATCTGCCGGTTTGTCTTTCCACGTGAGGTTGAGTTTAATTTCCTGCCATTCCTTTTGAAAAATCTCTGTACTTCCTACAAAAAAGTTAGAACCTTTAACCGGAACAGGCCCAAATGGGAAAAATGGTTTCGACGGATCGAGTTTGCCATTGTCATTTTCAAGCGCCAGATCTTTGGCACCTGTAACATCTACTGAAATAGTTGTTTCCGTAATTACTGCTCTTGCCAACGATGCATATACTACATAACCATCACTGTTGCCAGTGTCTGTCAGTACCCTGAGTATGGGTAAATTGGTATTCATTCGTTCCTTGTGAATGGCTGGATTGTATGGAACAATGGCTTTTTCCGCTTCAGCAATGGTTACCGTGAATTCAAGTTTGCCGGTGGCCGAAGCAGGTACAGTGGTCACATCGAGATTGGTAGCCTGAACCCAGTCTTTCTCTCCGGTGAGGAATATTTTAAGCTGCGACTGCAATTGCGCTTTTTGGGGAAGCGATTGATTGTCTGGAAAATTCAACGTGAGCGAAACCGTAATCTTACGGATTCCTTCTTTTAGCAACAATACCGACGAAGCAAGTGCAAAACCCAAATGGGCAGCCGGCCAGTTCTCGTTTCCAAGCGCTTGCCAATTCGGGTTGTCTTCCTTGAATTCGGTGCCAAGTCCATCGGAAGAATTCGTTTTTTCAGCATATCGCACAACCGATCCTGCCTTATGGAATATGCTTTTCAGGAGAGCCACTTGTGCCGTGTTTACCACAATTTCTTCGGAAGTAACATACCTCAACGGTTTACCGTTTCCGTCTTTCCCGGCATCAAGTACCGAATCCGCTTTTAATATTTCTTCGTTTGCATTTTTTGCGAGTTCCAGAATCAGGTGAACACGGTCTGGAACAGCAGCCTGCTTGCTTAACTGCAATACTCTTGTGTAGTAAAAATCGAGATGCCTTTTGGTAAAACCATTCATCTGTTCCTGTGGAAATTTCAGCAATTTCAGGAAACTGAGGAAAAGTGCAAGATGCGGCTCGAAGTTGGCTTGCGGCTCACGTTTCAATATCTTTTCACGTTCATCGGCAGGTATCCAATCCTCACCTTCAACCAGTGCAGCATCTTTGAGATAGGATTCGATCTCGCTTTCGGCCTTCATGAATGCCTGCCAGTTTCCATCGGGTTTTTTATCATCCTTTATGCTGAAATAATTCAGATTAGTCGCGAAGTGATATGCAAAGCGCATCCAGTCGCGAAGGCTAAACTCATGAATTTTGGCATATCCGGGTTCCAGCGCTTCAAGAAAACGCTGTTGCTGGCTGGTGCCATCATGCTGAAGTGGATGTTTTTTGTTGCAGTTGAGTGCCATTTTTATCGTTTAAGAGGTAAATTAGAACCCTCATTTTTATAAAATGGAAAAACAAAATTGAATCTGGAATTGGTCGTTCGAATTGTATAGTCAACGATAATGAGGAGCATACCTTCAAGATCCCGTGCTGTATCAATTCTAACAGCATCAAGGTCAATGCGCGGTTCAAAGTAGAGTATTGAATTTTCTACCAGGTCTTTCAGATAGGTAAGCATGGTCAGGTTCATGGCTTCAAAAACCATATCATCAAGGTTGCAACCATAGTTGGGCTGCATAATCCGTTCGCCCAACCTCGTGGATAACAGTATCTCCAGACTGCTTTCAATATCAGCCTCTTCCTCGAGCATACCAACGCTCTTCGAGGCTTTGTCGAATGTTGGCGGAAAACCCCAGCCACGTCCAAGAAATGCATTGTCTGTTTCCATATTTATTATTTTTTATCCTCCAATTATCACAGTTGCGCAGCCTGCCACAATAACTCCGCCGTGCGCTGTGCTGTCGCCCATGCGGGCTGCCGGTTTTCCACCGATTAGTACTGTTCCCGATCCGGCGGCAATCGTATCCGGCGGACCGGTACAAACACACATGTCACCAACCGTTGCTGCGGGTAGTCCGCCAATCAATACGGTAGTCGCACCGGGTGGCAATACCGGACCTCCAACGTGTGGAACCGGCCCCGGATTCACCATCGGGCAGGTATGCATGTCTGTTATTCTTGCGGCTAAAGGCATGGGTAAGCCCCTCCCCAACCCTCCCCAAAGGGGGAGGGAGCAAGAATGCTCTGATCAGAGTCATTGGTTATTGGAAATTGGTTATTCATCATTGGTTATTTTTTGTTTTCTTATGAGCCCCACCCCAACCCTCCTCACAGGGGGAGGGCTCAAAAAGCGGTGCGGATGTTTGTTGTTTGTTCATCGTATTTCGTGTTAACGTTGAAAGTTGCGTTCTTAATCTCCCCTCCTTCGGAGGGGTTGTGGGAGGCCTCTTTCAGTTGATCATTACTGTAGCGCCTTTTAACGTCAGTGACCCACTTGCTTTCACTTCGGCGGCTGCTGACGCTTCGGCTGCGAATTTGGCTTGTGCTTTCATCTCCACATTTAATCCTTCCATTTTCAAATCCTGCGTTGCTTTCATTTCAATTTTTCCTTTGCTCTGTATGAGGATGCCATTGCTGTCCATCACCAACTTGTTATCATTCTCGTCCATTATTTTGATCTCACCGGCATCTTCATCCACAATTATTTTTTTTCCTGCCGGAGTTTCAAGTGTGAAAGATTTTTTTTCATCATCGAAAATCATTTTCATCTTACTTCGGGTAGTAAATCCCTTTTTGTGATTGGTGTCCTCTGCCGTCAAAGGAGCAGGCAGCTTACTGCTGTGCACCATGCCTAGAACAACCGCGTCACGCGGATCATCGTTGATGAACCCGACAATTACTTCATCACCTATTTCAGGCAAAAAGAAGGAACCACGCTCTTTTCCGGCATCCAAAGTTGAAATCCGTGCCCAAATTCCGTCGTCGCTACTGCTGATAATCGGCATTCGTACTTTAATGCGGTTTTCTCCATCCGGATCACTTTCCAATTGAGTAACAATGCCGGTCTGCAATCCGTGAACGGCAGCAAGGAGCCCGGCGGAGGGTTTATCATTAATGTTGTTTGTTTCAGTAAACCATTCCGGATCGACACCGAACTGAATATTCAATTGCCAGTCGCCAGCCGCCACAAAATGCTGCACTGCGCTTACAAAAGCCTTCCCGTTGAAGCGATCGCCCACACCGCCAAGTTCAATGATCATTCCGGGTTTTACTGTGTGTACCCCTTTGCATTTCACCCGTCCGCGAACTTTCGCCAGCTGCCGTTTCAGCAAAAACGCATCGCCCCATGCCTGCAATTCATTTTCTTCTACCTTCCCACCATGATTCAGGATAAATTTATCGAGCCCGATAACATTTGCAAGGTCAGAACTGGTGGGGTTTCCGTTAAGCGCAACGCTGGGGTCGGCAGCTTCTATTTCAACGATTTGCTGATCGGCATAACTCCACGATTTTGAAGTAACGTTTTTCAACTGGTGACGCGCATCAATCTCAGCGTCAAGTTCCAGCATTGTAGCGCCATACAGGAGCGAAAGCACTGCCGATTGCGATAACTGGGGCGCTTTTACGTTCAATTGGCCATCATCAGTAAAACAAATTTTTCCATTGGCCTCGGCGCGGGCAACCACAAAATCCCAATCAGTACAATCATATTGAATCGCTTCTTTGTGTGTGACTTTAGTCGCTTCAACAGTGGTAATTAAACCGCTGTAAGTACCAGCTATTTGCGAGATGATGTCGCTGTCTTTCACTTCCAAAAAATATTTGCTCTTCCGGCCAATGGTCATTTTTACGGTTTCGTCGCGACATTCAAGTATCAGCATTGATGCCCCACCTGCACGAATTTTAATGCTCATTTTAACGATGATGCCTTTGAAAATCGTATTATTATCGCTCTGGTAGCCACATTTGACCTCAATTTTTTTGCCCGGAATAAACAAAGCATCGTTGCCGGCCTGAAAATTTTCACTCGAAGCAGATCCATCTAACAAGATTACTTTTGCCCAGGGAATTCGATTGATCTCTTTGGTCACAGTGATCGAATCTACCTGGAATGTCCTTGCAATTTCGTTGCCTTCAATTTTAATAACCGAAGTTACAACACTGGCCGGCCTTGCGGTTGCTATGTTTCTGGGTTGTGCCATTTTACTTTTCGATTGGCGGAAACTTGATTTTTTGTCCTGTCTTTAAATTCCTGAAATCATTTAAACCGTTGGCTTTTGCCACTTCAATATAATATTTCGAATCGCCATATACCTGAAAAGACATCAACGGGAGTGTGTCACCTTCATTCACTGTTCGAACATGAGTCAGATCGGGTGATTGAGAATTTTCCTTGTTCACCCGTTTGGTATCGTCCATGGAACCAATGAATCCAACCTTTGCCAATGCTCTTAACGGAAGCCCGTCGGAACGGAAAAGTTTGTAGGTAATGTCAAGGCTTTCAAGGCAGCAGTCGAATTTGAGCGTTCCCCAGTAAATGCTTAAAAAACGCGGACGGTGTTTGTCACCCTTGTATTCGAGCACCAGTTTTTTAAACTTCGCGAGTTCAGATTCTACTCCATTTGTTTCGTCCCTCACGCCATTTATCACACCCGTACTGTCAAAGAGCAATTCGAAATCGAGCTTTTGAGGCTCCATTTTGCTGAACTTTGGCATCTTGGCGGTTGTTCCCGGAGCTTGTTTTTCCGAGAACTTCACGGTGATTTTTTGTGAATAGCTTTCAGGATTAACCAATACCTCCATGTTAGCGTCAGAGCTTTTTCTGTCGGCATCCGCGTAGGAGTAGATCTTTAGCTTCGATACATTGTTAGCCATCAGCGATCGTTTTTCAGTTTTAACAATTCCATCACTTGCTCAACACATTCAGAAATAATTTCATCCTTGTCAGGCACAGCACCGGCAGGGCTCCCAGCTGAAGGCGCACTGTCCTGCTCCTGCTGGTTCTGACTTACGCTCACCTTGATGTTCAGTTCCCGGATTTCTATTGGCATTCCGATTAATTTACGTAAGGGTAAAATATTGATATTGCAACTCAAAAGTTTCGATGGCCAGTGCGGTTTGCTCAGCATTCAAATCGCTGTGGCTCCACTTTTTTGGCCAGGCATGTTTCACATTCCAGGTCATCAGCGGTTCGTGGGTTTCATTTAACAGCGAAATGGTCAGGTCAACCGGATTGATAATGAGTGACTGAAAGGCATCATTGCACCATGTGGTCAGCAAGTCCGAGTCTTTTACCAGACCGCGTTTCAGAACAAGTATTGGATATTTGGCGCGTACCGGCAACACATGTTCGTATCGATTTTCGCCACCTTCCTTTTTCGATTCAGTATCTAATTCCATGTTGAGACCTGAAACCGATTGGAACCGGCTGTCGATATCGCTATTTCCAATACCTGTAAATACCACCTTGAAATGAAACCCAACCGGTGGATAATTTCGAGCTGAATCAGCCATGTTTTAAGATTAACCGTTTTGAATTACCAGACCTTCGTGTGCAAGTTCGAGGCTTTCGATGGCGGCCTCGTTGGCATCGCTTTTCATGTCAGGAGCTTGAATTTTAACTGGCCATGCCTGCTTCACCTTATAAACCACTACCGGTTCATGATTTTCGTTTAGTAGGTTAATAATAAGATCTCTGCGCTCAATGGTGTTGAGTTTTACCGTATTCAGCCAGTTGAAAAACTCGTTGTCGTTTGCAAAGGTGCCACGCTTGAGGGTAATGTTGCCGAATTTATGCAATCCCGGCATTTTGGTTTTGTTGTATTCAGGACTGCTTCCTTCGCGGTATTCGATCACCTCGTTTTCGATGGTCAGGCCTGTAACTTCGGTAAAGCCGATCCGGGTACCGCCCCATTCGACCTGGAAATGAAATTTCGGTAATGGATAATTTGCCATAACAGTAAATTTTTATTTGTGAATAATTTATTTTTCAGGAAAATGATATTTTATTTAAATGTTGCTTGAAAGCATCTTGTGACTGAAACGAAGAATGATGAATTCGGCTGGACGTACAACCGCCATCCCAATTTCTACGATCATTCTGCCTTCAAGAATATCGAGTTCAGTCATGGTTTCGCCAAGCCCGACATTTACAAAAAAGGCCTGATCAGGCTTTGCACCCTGAAGGGCACCCGCCCGCCATTGCAGTATCAGGAAATTTTCTATCATTGATCGGACTTTCACCCAGGTGTTGGCATCGTTGGGCTCAAATACAAATGGTTCCGTAGCTTTTTTTGTGCTTTCTTCCACCATGATGAAAAACCTCCGTACCGGAACATACCGCCATTCATTGTCGTTTCCGGCCAATGTTCGAGAGCCCCATACCAGCGTTCCTTTTCCGGTAAAAGCACGAATAGCGTTAACAGATTTTCCGGTTGTGTGAACATTCAGGTCTTCCTGATCGCGGCTGTCAATTTTAACAACCGGACCAATGATAGAATTTACACTTACGTTGGCCGGTGCTTTCCATACACCACGGGTGCGGTCTACAGCCGAGTAAACGCCTGCAACACTGCCCGATGGAGGCATGGTGCGCATGTGCTCAACTACTTTGTCTTTAACTCCGTGAAAGAAACTGTGTGATGCGAAAACTGCTTGCTCTGCCTGACTTTCATAAAAAAGTTCAGCGTCAAGAAGACTTTGGTAACCACTCAATATTTTTTCAACGCTGGCGCCCAAAGCTGAAATAATACTCAGGCTACCGGCAATGCTTGCAGGGAAGTTGGTGGCATCGGCAGCAATTGAGACATAAGTAGCACCACCAAGCCAATCGGTTTCGAGTGGTGTATAAAGTGCATC
>JAUYEQ010000249.1 GCA_030691295.1 Bacteroidota bacterium | reverse complement strand
CCTTTCATTTAAAAAAAAACACTATGAACGAAATACTAAAAGACCGGAAAAGTCAGATTGTCACTAAGGGACAGGACGACATTGCCATTGCTTGCGGAAAAGCAAGTATTGCAGGCTCAGTTAGTCAGCGTGCATGTGTTTTTTGCGGATCGCGCGTGGTGCTTTATCCCATTGCCGATGCACTGCACCTTATTCACGGACCGGTAGGCTGTGCTGCTTATACCTGGGACATTCGCGGATCATTATCATCAGGACCGCAATTGCACCGGCTCAGTTTCACCACCGACCTGAAAGAACGCGAAGTGGTTTTTGGGGGCGAACCAAAATTATATCAGGCACTTATCTCCTTGATCGATCAGTACAAACCCAAAGCTGCTTTTGTTTACGGAACCTGCATAGTTGGTGTAATTGGCGACGACATGGAAGCCGTTTGCCGTCGGGTTTCAAAAGAAAAAGGAATTGATGTGATTTCGATTATGTCGGAAGGTTTCAACGGAACCAAGAAAGACGGATACAAATTAGCATGCGATGCGCTCTCAAAACTAATCGGAACCGATAATAAAACAGAAGTTCCTGAACACAGCATCAATATTCTCGGCGATTTTAACCTGGCCGGAGAACTCTGGATATTGGCGGAGTATTACAAGAGAATGGGTGTCAATATGGTTGCTTGCATGACTGGCGATGGCCGAATCGATGATGTTCGCAAAGCCCACAACGCCAAACTCAACGTGGTTCAATGTTCAGGATCAATGATTTATCTGGCCAAGGACATGAAAGAAAAGTATGGAATTCCGTTCATGAAAGTTTCCTATTTCGGAATAGAAGACATGTCGGATGCACTCTATGAAGTGGCTCGTTTCTTCAAATCTGACGAAATGATGGAAAAAGCCCGCCAACTGGTAAAAGAAGAAATCAGCCTTTTATTGCCCGCACTTCAGGAATACCGAAAAGATTTGGAAGGAAAAAAAGCTGCCATTTATGTAGGTGGAGCTTTTAAAGCCATTTCGCTCGTAAAAGCATTGCGGCTGATCGGTATGAAAACCGTGGTGGTTGGTTCGCAAACCGGAAATCAGGACGATTACAATTTACTGAAAGACCTTTGCGACGAAGGAACCATCATTGTTGACGACTCGAACCCAAACGAACTTTCGGAATTTGTGAAACAAACCGGAGCCAACCTATTTATAGGTGGCGTGAAAGAACGCCCAATCGCATTTAAGCTGGGACTCGGATTTTGCGACCACAACCACGAACGAAAAGAAGCGCTCGCCGGATACGAAGGCATGTTGAATTTCGCAAAAGAAGTTCATGCTTCAGTTTGCAGCCCAGTCTGGAAGTTTATGAGAAAAGCCCCTCTAAATCTCCCCGCAGGGGAGACTTAAAAGCCATTCTCATAAGTGAAGGGAGTTAGGTCAGTGAAAATTTTGAACATTTTAAAGCTTAATCATGGAAACGCCAATTTCAAAAGATAAATCTACGCATACCAGTTCTTTACCCCCTCTTTCGGAGGGGGCAGGGGGAGGCTCTAGGCTAGGAGGGGCTATCAACGCCTGCAAACTTTGCGCTCCACTCGGGGCAAGCATCGCTTTCAAAGGCATTCGCGGATGTGTTCCGATTATTCACGGAGGCCAGGGTTGTGCCACCTACATCCGGCGCTACCTGATCAGCCATTACAAAGAACCTGTCGATATTGCCTCGTCCAATTTCACCGAAGAATCTACCATTTTTGGCGGCGGAGCCAATTGCCTGGCAGCTATCGAAAATGTCATTAGCCAATATCAGCCTGAAGTAATTGGCATGGCAACCACCTGCCTGAGCGAAACCATTGGCGACGATGTAAAACAATACATTCGCACATACAAAGAACATTCAGGTAATGAGCAACTCCCTCATTTTGTTGCCGCATCTACCCCAAGTTACCAGGGGTCGCACATGGACGGTTTCCACGAAGCAGTAACATCTATCGTTAAATCGATGGCCGAAACCGGCGAATTGGGCGAACACCTCAATATTTTTCCCGGTTTTGTTTCTCCGGAAGATTTAAGACAGATCAAAAACATCCTCGAAGATTTCGGGATCGATTATGTATTATTACCCGATTATTCTGAAACCCTCGACAACCCAATCTGGGATGCATACAAACGCATTCCTGATGGTGGAACTCCCATAGAAACGGTTAAAAAATGCGGCTCTGCCCGCGCTTCCATCGAATTCGGAACAATACTGAATTTGGGAAGTCTGGCCGGAAGGGTAAAGAACAATATCCAGGCAACTTCCGCCGGAGATTATTTGGAAAATACTTTTAATGTCGAAAATCGCCGGATGCCCATGCCAATTGGAGTTGGTTCGTGCGATAAGTTTTTCGAAACGTTGAAAGAAGTTTCAGAAAAAGAAATTCCGCTGAAATACAAGAAAGAACGTGGCCGCCTGATCGATTCTTATGTTGACGGGCACAAATACATTTTTGGCAAAAAAGCTGTTGTTTATGGCGAAGAAGATTTTGTAGTAGGGATTGCTGCATTCCTGAACGAAATCGGTATTGAAGTGGTACTTGCCGCTTCAGGAGGCGAAAGTGGGCATCTGGAAGCGGAAATCAAAAAGTATTGTCCGGAGAAAACCGATACAATTTTGGTTAAAAATGGCTGGGACTACGAACTGATTCATGAATGGTGCGCCGAAAATAAACCTGATATCCTGATTGGCAACAGCAAAGCCTATTACATCGCCCGCGATTTGAACATCCCGATTGTTCGCTGTGGTTTCCCGATTCACGACCGCATTGGCGGGCAACGCATCAAACACGTTGGCTACACCGGAACCCAGGAATTGTTCGACCAGATCACCAATGCATTGATCGGCAGTAAACAAGACAGCTCAGCAGTTGGATATAAATATATGTAGCCCCCACCAAACCTCCCCCGAAGGGGAGGCTTAAAGCCCCATCCCCTCGTTCGCCGCAATCTCACCAATCGGGAGAAGGGAGTCAGGTCAGGAAGAATATGAACGTTTAAACTTCTAAATATG
>JAUYEQ010000017.1 GCA_030691295.1 Bacteroidota bacterium | reverse complement strand
CTCGCGCAGCATTGCCGAAAATGAACCCGTAAACTCAGAAAGGATACCCCTTTCTTTTTATAACCTATAAAGCTTTTAGCTCGAACATCCTGAATATCCTGTAATCTAAACTATTACGAAACATAGCCTGACGGCTATGGGGCTAAACCGGCGCCACTGTTGATGTTGATCCCACCCTGAGAACCGCCTCCACTGGTAACCAGACTTACTTCAGGATCAATGCCTTTATAGCCGGTAAGAATGAACGTATTTAAAGAAGACACATAAAATCTGGCAGATTGAATATACTTGATTCCGGTTTTTGGAATGTTGTACCCCAAAGTAATGTTGTCAATTTTCCAGTAGTCGCCGTCCTCAACGTAATAGCTGTTAAATTCCTGAGGTGATTTTAACTGTGTTTTTCCAAATAGCGGATCAAACGCTGTTTTTAGCAGGTTATACTGGGTATAAGTTGGGTTTTCGTACATCATTCGCTGGAAATTGGCTACCTGAAATTTAAAGGCGCCACGTTGCGAAATGCTTAAATCCAGGTTTTTATACCTGAAATTATTTACCCACCCGGCATAATATTTTGGGAGACCATTCCCAATCACTTTTTTATCGCCAAATGAGTGTGTGAAATCTTTATACTTGACCGCTTCGCCGTCAGCGCCTTCATAAATCCATTGGCCGTAATTGGCAACATCTGTCGCATCTTCGCCAATGCCAATCACTTTGAATCCGTAGAAATTACCAATTGGTTCACCAACTTTTACAATGTGTGTAAATGTTTGTACTGGTGGACCTGTGTATCCGGTCGTGAAATAGTCGCTTGATGTTTTATAAACATCATTTGTTAAGCTAACCAGCTTATTGGAATTGGTAGAAAATGTGAATCCGGTTGTCCACTCAAAATCATCTGTTTTTACAGGAACGACATTGATCAGGATTTCCAAACCTTTGTTTTTCATTTTACCCACATTTGCCCGGGTTGTTGAATAGAGGTTTGGTGGACTTGGTACAGCAAAATCAAAAAGCAACCCGTCAATCTTGCGGACGTAATAGTCGATGCTTCCGCTAATCCTATTATTGAGCATACTAAAATCAACCCCAAAGTCGGTTTCGCGTTTTTCTTCCCATCTCAAATCCGAATTCGAATTTTGGGTCGGAATCAAGGTGCGTACCCATTTCCCATTCGAAAGAACATACTCTGAATAGCCGATCATACCAACTCCCCGAAACAAATCAGTTGGCTGCGTACCGGTCACGCCATAACCAGCCCTTAATTTGATGTCGTTGAAAAGACGCTGGTTCTTCATGAAAGATTCATTTGTTAATCTCCAGCCAGCGGAAACTGCAGGGAATAGCCCCCAGGGATCTTTTGTACCTACCAACTGACTGGCTTCTTCGCGGCGAAGACTAGCCATCAAAAGGTATTTGTCGTTGTAGTTATACGTTAACCTCCCGAAAAATCCAATTAAATTGGTTTCGGCATGGTAGCTGGATTGAGGATTGGTCACTTTCCCGTTTTTATTGGCTTCACCAAGTCCGATGTTGTAATAGCCAAACTGGTCAGTTGGGAAATCCCAGTTTTCCATTGACATGGTTGTATAGACGTTTTCCTGATAACTATAACCTGTCAACGCTTTAAAGCTATGGTTGCCAATTGATTTGGAATATTCAGCTGTTAATTCGGCCAATTTATCGGCTGATTCAGAAGCGCCAATTCTTGCATATCCGTTCCTGCTATCGCGTAAGGTTGAAACATGTTGTTTTGTTTCAGAGTACCCGCCGTTTTGGTTCCATTTCGAAATGGAAAGTACACTGGATAGTTTTAATCCTTTTACCGGAGTATAAGAAATGGTATTGTTGAACCTTGATAGATGCTCATCGGTGCGGCCATCACTTTCCATTAAATCGGAAACCGGGTTCTCGTATTCAAATTTGGAAAGTTCCTGAAACCAGGTTCCATCCTGATTCTTTAAAGGAGCTGTAGGGTTTTGGAGCATGGCCTGCCTGTAAATATATCCATTGAAGCCATTCAGCTTTTTGGTTGAATTTAAAATATTCAGGTTGATCTTTACTTTATTATCAAACATACTGTGGTTGATATCTGCACGACCAATAAAAGCTTCGTTGTATGATTTCAGAAAAACCCCTTCTGCAGAGTTGTAATTTACATTAACCAGATAGTTGGTAGTTGGATTACCACCTCTAAAAGTCAGATTGTGAACGTGGTTGACCGGTTGACGGGTTATTTCATTCAACCAGTCGGTTTCGGTACCCAGATCAGTATTGGCAGCACGAAAACCATCGGCAATTTGTTGCCGGAAATCGGCGGCTGTCGATAGGTTCAGCTTACGGGCGATTGATTGCACGCTGGCAAAACTGCTGTATTCAACTGAACTTTTGAAGCTTCCGCTTGCCCGACGGGTGGTGATCAATATTACACCGTTTGTCCCCCGCGTTCCGTAAATTGCTGCAGCAGAGCCGTCTTTCAGTACGTCAATCGACTCAATGTCTTGTGGCGCGACTGTTTTTAAATCACCGGGAATACCGTCAACAAGAACCAACGGGCTGATGCTTGCTCCCAAAAGGGTAGTATTTCCCCTTAATACAATCTGAGATGAACTGGTTGGATCACCACTTGGAGAAACAATCGTTAATCCGGCCACTTTTCCCTGAATTAACTGACCGGCATCTTTCACATTGCCTTTTAGGAAATTCTCCGATTTCACTGTTGCTACAGAACTTGTCACATCTGCTCTTCTCTGGGTTCCGTAACCAATAGCCACCACTTCTTCAATTCCAATTGCTTCTTCAGCAAGCGTCACATTAATTGTTGTTTTTTCACCAACTGCAACTTCCTGCCCCTTCATCCCCACAAACGAAAACTGCACAAATGCGTTTTCAGGAACATTTGACAATGAATAATTTCCGTTCCCATCAGTAATAGTCCCGTTGGTCGTGCCTTTAACTACAATGGAAACACCGGGCAACGAAGCTCCCGAAGAATCAGTGACTTTACCGGACACGGATTTTTGCTGTTGCGTGATCATCTCACTTTTTGCAGCGCCTTTGGTGCTGATTACGATGTCTTTGTCTAAAACATGGTAAGTTAAACCGGTGCCGGTTAGTATTTTATCCAGAATTACTTCAATGGCTTCGTTCTTAGTCTCGATAGAAACACGCGTGTCAGCAGGAATCTGTTCGTTTTTGTAGAAAAAATCGAACTCCGATTGTTCCTGAAGAACTTTAAATACCTGTTGTAAGGTTGCATTTTCAACCCGGATGTTCAGCTTTGTTTTTTGTGAATAAACAGAAGCCGAAACGTGAATGAGTGAAACAAAAAAGAGCAATACAATTAGTCGCATGGTCATCCAAATTTTACGGACTTTTTCCCGGTCAAGGGAAATGCCCCTGATTAATTTTTTTTTCATAAATTTGCTTTGCTTTAAGATGAAGTTTTAATTTATTAAGACTCAACATTGGAACGGAGGATGGTGGTACATTCTCCGTTTTTTGTTTTTTATTCTTCTTGTGTTTACCTCCTTTTTTTTAATTGTTGGATATTGGTTATTGAAAATTCGATATTGGATATTATTTTTTCTCTTTTTTCTTCTTTTTTCTATTCCGTCCGAAAAAACCATCTATTTCTAATCAACCTTATCGCGCGGACGTTAAAAATATTTGTTGTTTCTTTTCTACAAATAGTCCGCAACGCTGTTGCTTTGGAATCCCGGTTTTATTACTGAACACTGTGACTGAATACTGCGACTAATTTTTACGACTGACGACTTTTACTTCTTCAAAATCCTGATTTTATCTGTCTTAATTTCGTATTGGATTGGAACCGTTAAATTCAGCAGTTCAAGGAAATGTTTGGCATCCTTGTTCCTTTTGATCACCCCTGAAAAGCGCATTCCATTGAAATAAGTTTCATCGGCGGTAATGTCAACATCGTACCAACGTTCCACCACTTTAAATACCTCCAGCAAATCTTCGTTCTGGAACTCATAACGTCCATCTTTCCAAGAACTGAAAGTTTCAGGATTAACCTTGGCGATAACCAGTTGCCTTTCCGATTTGTTAAAAAGGCTTTGCTCTCCCGGTTTGAGCAGCGTAGTCTGGCTGCCGGTGTGTAATTGAATTTGTCCGGTTTCGAGTGTTGTTTCAATTTCGTTTGAATTATCGTAAGCCCGGACATTGAAGGAGGTTCCGAGTACTTCAATCTGCTGGCCGTTTACTTCAACACGGAACGGACGTTTTGCATCTTTGGCAACCTCAAAGAAGGCTTCACCATTTAACTTTACAACACGTTCTTTGGTTGTAAAAACGGAAGGTGTCGTCAGTTTTGTTTCTGAATTGATCCAGATCCGGGTTCCATCGGACAGAAAAACCTGGTTAACCTGGCCTTTTGGAACAAAAATTTCCTGCATGGTAACTTCTGCAGTTTGTTTACTGCTAAATGAAATAAACCGGCTTCCCCAACCCAATCCGAAAGTAACCACCAGAATTGCAGCGATTTTGAGAATTTGTTTTAAACTTATTGTTGCCTGTTTTGGTTCGATGCGTTTTTTTAGCAATCCCAGTTCAGAACTTACTTCGTATTTTTTCAGGTTCGAATGAAAACTAAAAGTATCCCAGATATCTTTTTCAGCAAACAGTCGTTTCTTGTTTTCCGGCGATTGCTGCATCCATTGTTGCAGTTGCTTGTTTTCTTCTTCCGAAGTTTTTCCCTGAAGGTATTTTTGTATGATGGTTTCGATTTCGGACATTTTTTTTTGCATTTACTAACCTATGATCGGAAGAGGCGAAAAAACCCTACCCCGGTGTGAAAATAGATACCACAGATTACACGGATTAACACAGATTGGCAGAAAATCTGAAAGTAAGTATTAAAGAATATCGGTAATGAAACTATTCTGAAAAAAATCAAGTATATTTGAATAATATCTTAAAATGAGATAAAATTCAATCAGACTTGAAAAATTATGAAAGCAGTCTTTGAAAGAATCAGGACATTCAATGTTTGGGATGGACAGCTATACAAAGCTGGATATGAACGAAGCGATTATCTGAACGCGATTACTAAGTTTATTGGCAACAAACTAATTAAAGTACTTGTTGGACAGCGGCGGGTTGGAAAAAGTTACGTCTTGCGTCAGATAATAAACCACTTAATTTCAGATAAAGGGGTTAATCCGCAAAATATTTTCTACGTCAATAAGGAATATACCGCTTTTGATGAGGTTAAATCATCATTGGATTTGGAGGTTTTGTTTAATTATTATCGGTCCCAATTCGCTTTGAATGGGAAAATCTATATTTTTTTAGATGAAGTTCAGAACATTCAGAACTGGGAAACTTTTGTGAATTCATATTCTCAGGATTTTACTTCTGATTTTGAATTATTTATAACCGGATCGAATTCCAATTTGCTTTCCGGAGAACTTGCAACGATGCTTTCAGGCCGTTATGTCGAATTTGAGATTTTTCCTTTTAGTTTTTTTGAGTATGCAGGGATTAAGAGTTTTAACATCAGTAAGGAAACCTTTCTTCGCTACATGCAAACCGGAGGAATGCCGGAGATGTTTAATTTTGAACAGGAGGAGTTGCAACGTCATTACATCGAAAGCTTGAGAAATACAATTGTTTTACGCGATATTGTTGGACGCCATAACATAAAAGATCTTGCGTTGCTCGAAGATATATTTAAATTTCTATCCTCCAATATCGGAAATTTAACATCATACAGTAGCATCATAAACTATTTTAAAAGCAGACAAAAGAAAACGAATTACGAAACTGTTTCATCTTACGTAGGATTCCTGAAAGATACTTTTATAATTCAACAGGCAGAAAGATACAATTTACGTGGCAAACAAACACTTGGGGGAGAATGTAAATACTATCTGAACGATTTGTCATTTAAAAATTACATCCTTGGAAATTTTCCTTCTGATGTTGGGAACAATCTCGAAAATTATATTTTTATGCAACTTCGGCGCATGGGATATAAAGTTTCAGTGGGGGTCTTTAACGACCTTGAAATTGATTTCGTAGCGCAGAAATCAGAAAAAACGATGTATGTGCAGGTTTGTTATGTTTTAAACGAAGCAAAAACAATCGACCGTGAATTCGGCAATCTGTTGTTAATTAAGGATAATTATGAGAAGATTGTTGTTTCGCTCGATGATTTTAAATTTTCAGATTATGAAGGAATAAAACATATCCGACCTTGGGAGTTGTTTTAATTCTTGAGCAAGTGCCCGGATAAAAACATCAGCACTGGCAAATAATCTTTCATCTCTGTTCGGATGGTGCCCAGCGCTTTGGTGATTTGTTTTTCCACCGCTTTTACTGAAATGTCGAGTTCCCCGGCAATTTCCTTGTTCTTTTTGTTCTCAAATCGGCTCAACGTAAAAATTTGCCGGCAGCGGTCGGGTAGATTATTTAAAACTTCGTTCAACTTATCTTCCAGTTCCTGCTCCAGCAGGCTGGTTTTTTCTTCCATGTAAAACCGAAGCTCTTCTTCCTGAAGTTTTAGTTTGGCCGATTCGAAGTATTTACTCCTGACTTTTTGTTTTTCAATTAGCTGAAGACAACTGTTCCGCACCATCGTAAACAGAAGTGCATTCAGCGATTGTTTGATCGTAATTGTCTGATCGGACCATAATTTTACAAATACATCCTGAACAATGTCGCGGGCAGCTTCATCGTCCACAAATTTGGCGGCATAATAAAACAAAGGTTTGGAATACTGCCTGAAAAGATCATCAAACAATTCAGGATTCCTCTTTTCAGTGAACATACCTTTGTCTCCGAATTGAACCATCTGTGAATAGGGGTTTTCAATAAGTCGGCTAAAGTAGAAAATAAGAAAGTGGTTTCAAAGTATGTTTTAATTCAGCGCAAACGGTGCTTCAAGTACATTCACCGAATTGGTTCCGACAAAGACTTTGAAATCGCCGGGCTCGCTCACGAATTTCAGTTCGCTGTTGTAAAAGCGCAGGTCTTTTTCAGTCAGGGTAAATTCAATGGTGTGGGTTTCGCCTTTTTTCAGGAATACTTTCTGAAAGCCTTTCAGCTCTTTTACAGGGCGGGTAACCGTTCCAACCAAGTCGCGCAAATACAACTGGACCACTTCGGCGCCATCGTAATTTCCGGAGTTGGTAAGTTCAACTGAAACTGTCAGTTTTCCATCCTACGTCAGTGTCGATTCACTTAATTTCAGGTTTTTATAGTCGAAAGTAGTATAGCTCAATCCAAAACCAAATGGGAACAATGGTTCATTCGGAACATCAAGGTAATTGGAGCGGAATTTCGAGAACCAGGCACCTTCGGCCAATGGACGTCCGGTATTTTTGTGGTTGTAGAAAATTGGAATCTGGCCTACATTCTGTGGAAAAGTCGCACTTAGTTTTCCTGAAGGATTTACCTTTCCAAGCAGCACATCCGCAATGGCATCTCCCGCTTCGGAACCTGCAAACCAAACATTCAGGATGGCCGGAACATTAGCCTTTTCCCAACTGATGGTCAGAGGACGTCCGGTAAACATCACCATCACCACCGGTTTGCCGGTTGCCAGTAATGCTTCCAGCAGTTCTTTCTGGTTCTCCGGAAGGTTAATATCTGAACGGCTTGAAGCTTCGCCGCTCATCTCAGCCGATTCGCCCACGGCAGCTATGATCACATCCGATTTCCGGGCAATGGCAACCGCTTCGGCAATCATTTCTTTTTGCGAGCGTTTGTCCCATTTGGTTGGTTTCCCGAAAATGCTGATCCGCGAATCGAGCACCGAATCGCTTACCACGTTGGTTCCCATTGCATAAAGTATGTTTGCTTCGCTGCCAAGTGCATTTTTCAGGCCATCGAGTACGGAAACCGATTTCGCAAAATCGCCAGCCACACTCCAGGTCCCGGGCATGTTTTCGCGGTTGTCGGCCAATGGGCCAATCAGCGCAATTTTTTGTTTATCCTGAATTGGAAGAACCTGATTTTCGTTTTTCAGCAATACGAAAGTTTGTGCAGCAATTTCACGGGCAACCTGACGGTTTTCAGGCGTGAAAATTTCGGTTTTGGCGCGGTTTTCATCGCAATAACGGTAAGGATCTTCAAAAAGTCCCAGCCTGTATTTGGCTTCCAATATACGTCGGCAAGCCTGATCGATTTCCTTTTGTGTAACTTTTCCTTCGTCAAGCGATTGTTTCAAAGTGCCCGTCAAACCATCGGTCACCATGTCCATGTCGATGCCGGCACGAAGGGCAAGCGCCGAAACTTCCTGCAGATTACCTATTCCGTGATCAACCATTTCCAGTATGCCGGTATAATCGGTCACCACAAATCCATTGAATTTCCATTCGTCGCGCAACAAATCGGTCAGTAACCATTTGTTACCAGTTGCCGGTATGCCATCAATTTCGTTGAACGCAGCCATCACACTGCCAACTCCGGCATCAACTGCTGCCTGGTACGGAGGCAAATATTCATTGTACATTCTAATTCGGCTCATGTCAACTGTATTGTAATCGCGTCCTGCTTCGGGTGCGCCATACAGCGCAAAATGCTTGACACATGCCATGATGGTATTGTTTTTCAGAAGATCGTCGCCCTGATAACCTTTCACCATAGCTTTGGCAATTTCAGAACCCAGGTACGGATCTTCGCCCGATCCTTCTGAAACTCTTCCCCAACGCGGATCGCGTGAGATATCGACCATCGGCGAAAACGTCCAGCAAATGCCATCGGCACTGGCTTCCTGTGCGGCCAAACGGGCACTTTTCTCTATAAGTTCCATATCCCAGCTGCACGACATGCCGAGCGGAATCGGGAACAAGGTTTGGTAACCATGAATAACGTCCATTCCGAATAGCAATGGAATTTTCATGCGGCTTTCTTCAACCGCGATTTTTTGAACGTCGCGGATTTTCTGAACCGATTTGATGT
>JAUYEQ010000012.1 GCA_030691295.1 Bacteroidota bacterium | reverse complement strand
AAAACCAGCTTCGGAATACATGTTCGTTATTTTTGTAACTCCGGTAGGTCCTTATTTTAAAGGCGGTTTCCAAACCACTCCTTTTGTAATCATGCGCGAATTCGACCGTTCGGCTCCGCTTGGAATGGGCAAATACAAAGTAGGTGGAAATTATGCTGCCAGTTTGGTTGCGGGACAAAAAGCCCATGAACTGGGGTATTCAAATGTGTTTTACCTTGATGCCAAAGAGAAAAAATACATCGATGAATGTGGCGCGGCCAATTTCTTCGGAATAAAAAACAACACCTACATTACCCCGAAATCGAGTTCAATTTTGCCTTCAATAACCAACAAAAGTTTGATGGTTTTGGCCGAAGAAATGGGAATGAAAGTGGAACGCCGTCCAGTTCCGGTTGAAGAACTGGCAACTTTTGAGGAAGCCGGCGCCTGCGGAACTGCTGCGGTAATCAGCCCGATTGAGCGAATAGACGATTACGATGAGAAAATTTCGTATGTGTTCTCGCACGATGGAAAACCAGGACCAATCAGCGAAAAACTATACCACAAACTTCAGGGCATTCAGTACGGCGACGAACCGGATTTACACGGTTGGGTAACGATTGTTGAATAAGAAATACTAAAATAGCGTTGGATTTTATTAAGCTCAAGATCATGATCATTGAAAGAACAAAATCGGAAATCGTAATCAGAGTTTCTTCGAAAGTAAATACTTATGGATTACAACGTCTTGTAGATTATCTAAAATATCAGGAACTTACATCAAGCAGTAAGGCTAAACAATCAGATATTGATGCTCTGGCAAAAGAGGTAAATAAAAAATGGTGGAATACCAACAAACAAAGATTCATAACCGAATGAAGATTGTTGTCGATACCAATATTGTATTTAGTGCGATTCTCAATTCAGATGGCAAAATAGGTGATTTGTTATTGAATTCCGGAAAGTATATTGATTTTTACTCTGCTGATTTCTTGAGATATGAAATTGCCAATCACTACGAGAAGTTGTCAAAAATCTCCAAACAACCGATAGATAAAATTGCCCTTACCGAACATTTTGTAACCAGAGCTATTAAGTTCATTTCTGAAGAACAGATCGATGAAAGTACTTGGCGTTCGGCTTTTGCATTGGTGAAGGAAGTTGATTTGGACGACATTGCGTTCGTAGCTTTGAGCAAACATCTTCGTTGTAAATTGTGGACAGGAGATGGTTTTCTAATTCGCGGACTCAATAAAAATGGAATCAATAACACAATATCTACGGATGATCTTCTGAATTATCGTTCTGAATTAGAAAAAAGGAAATGAAATAAGAGTTGTTTTCTTATAATTTCACTTTTTTACTTTCTCCTGAAGAAATGCCTCCGCCACAATTAAATCAGTTGGATTGGTAATTTTGATATTTTCACGGTTTCCTTCCACCATAAATATTGGGAATCCTGCTTTTTCAGCAACGGATGCATCGTCGGTAAAATCAGGTTGGTAGGGTTGCAAATACGATTTTAGGATTACTTCTGAACGAAAAGTTTGGGGTGTTTGAACACTCAAATACAATGTTCTGTCCACCGAAACACTTTGCAGGCCTTTCTGTTTACGCAGCGATTCATTAATGCTTAAAACCGGTATTGCATTTCCATTTTTTTGAGCCATGTGATTGCATCTTTCCAATGTTTCCCGGCTTACCAATGGCCTGACTCCGTCGTGGATAAATACAATTCCTTCTTCCTGAATGAGTTTTAATCCGTTTTGCACAGAATGGAAACGTGTTTCGCCGCCTGATACAATTTGCTGTGGAAGCGAAAAAGAATGTTTCAGACATAACTCTTTCCACAAGTTCTTTTGGGCATCCGGAAGAACCAGTATCAATTCACTTTCCGGGTCAAAATCAAAAAAGACCTGAATGGTGTGCATTAAAACCGGCTTTTCGCACAGTTGAAGAAACTGCTTAGGAATTTCAGAACCCATCCGGCTTCCAGAACCTCCGGCAACAATAATTACAAACTTTTTCATACTTTCAGCGTTGAAAGCAAAAGTACAATTTCATCCGTAGATATTATGCAACAAATTCTCAACTTCCTTTCAGAACTAAAGGAAAACAACAACAAGGAATGGTTTGACCAAAACCGCGACCGTTATCAGGAATGTCGCAAAAAAGTTTTATTTCTTACCGAAGTGATTATTCACGAAGCTGGCAAATTCGATCCCGAAATTGGGGTTCAGGATCCAAAAAACTGCGTTTTCAGGATTTTCAGGGACGTGCGGTTTTCGAACGATAAAACGCCGTACAAAACCAATATGGGCAGTTTTATTGCCAAAGGTGGCCGCAAAAGCGTCAGTGCCGGATATTATCTGCACATTGAGCCGGGCGCTTCGTTTGTTGGAGGTGGTTCGTATTGCCCGCCTCCTGATGCTTTAAAAGCCATCAGAACCAGCGATTCAGCCCGAAAATAATATTCTTGTAAATTAATACGTTAGAGTATGCTGAAAAAAATATTTTTCCGGCTATTTTTGTTGTCGATAAGAGACACGGGGGCTGAACCCCCAGTTTACT
>JAUYEQ010000248.1 GCA_030691295.1 Bacteroidota bacterium | reverse complement strand
GCAACCGATGGACCTTCAGTGAAGGCATAACCGCTGCCAACCTTGGTAACTTTTGCATCTTTGGCAATTATCTGGTCGTGGCTGGTTTTATTTACCTGGCAACTGACTGACAATCCAAAAAATAACAACAGTGCGAATGTTAAGAATTTTGTCATGGTTTTAATGGTTTTTGCAGGTTCGTAATTTATACTTCAGCTAATTATTCTGAATTTGTATTGTTGCAATGAATAAAACCTTAAAGTTATCATTCGATCACTAATTATTATCATCGGGAGAAGAAGAAATTATATCAGACCATCTGATTTTGGGGTAAGTTTCAGATCGGGCTCATCATTGGTTTGTTCAGAATCTGATGTCTGGGACCGGGTTTCTTTCCAGCTATTAATATCAAGTGTTGCTTCCAACAGGTTTATCCGGTCCTTTATCTCCTGAATTTCTTTGCGGATTGCTTTTAACTTGAGAGGGTCAGACTTTTCCATTTGTAGCTTGTTTGGGAACATCATTTAATGTATCAAATATATCGAATTAAAATCTCAACAAATCTCAAATCTGAATGATATAAGTCAATGATAATGAAGATATATAGCAATTTCATTATGCAGGCATAAGTTATTAACTCACAGTAACGAAAAACTAAAATGCAGTTACTTGTTTCTAACTTGCCGTACAAAGAAAACTAAATGCAGTAACAAGAACCCATTTGGCAGCATTCAGGTTCCAATTTGCAGTAACGAGAAACTAAAATGCAGTTTGGAGTTTCCGAATTGCAGTACCAGGTTGCTAAAATGCAGCAGAAAGAATCCTAAACGGAGTTGAAAGATTTTATTTTTATGGTTGAAAAAAACAAGCCGTAGTTAAGAGGATCCTAACTACGGCTTGTTTTTTATGAACTATTCAATAAACTATGGTATGTGAGTCTGACAAATACCAACTATTTTGCTACAGTTTTAAAAGCCAAACCCGAAAGTTGTTTGTATTGGACACTGGTAGCACCGAAGACTGATTTCACATAGAGTTTTACAGCAGCAGCTGTATCGAACAGGCCGACAGAAGCTTTGTAAAGCACTTCATTACGGGCAATACGGGCATTGTCAAGGTTGGTTTCAGCCTCAACTGCTTTTGTATTGGCAGCCTGAAGTGATTGATAATAGCTGTTTAAGGTTGCGGTCATCAGTTCTTCTTCATTGGGCGCGTATTCAGGGATGGATACTAAAAGCTTAATCAGACGGTCAAAATTCTCTATTCGGTTGTCGAAACCCATTTGCGACGAAGAAACCTGTTTTACCGCAGTACCTTCACCTTCCAGCGTTGCCAATTCTTCTGTTGTTTTCTTTGGAGTTGCCCTTTTTCCCTGCAGTTTACGTACCAATGATTCGGCAGTGTTTATAACCGCTTTTGAGGCATCAGTAGCACGAAGGGCATTGATGATACGGGTTGACAGCTTGCTTAATGGCTCGAAAACCACCTCGCGGGCAGCAATGGAGCTTGAATAAGCGCCTTCTTTGGAGTTTACATCTGCCATTACGGCATCAGCATTTGTCTTTAAAATGGTCAGGGCTGATAAAACGATCGACGGTTTAGAAGGATTGTAAGCTGTTTTAAATCCTTTTACAACAGTAATTAAAGTTGCAAAGTTGGCCACATTCTTAGCGTGACCTGTTTCTGAAGTTTTTGCCATAAAACGAAAATTAAAAGGTTAAAATAAAATTGTTTAGCTTTTGCAAATAAAGTTCGGACATTCTTACTGATAAATTTATGTGGAAAATGAAAAAGTTATGAACAAAATAACAAACAGTGATTACTCGAATTGAAGTTGTTATATTTGAGTACTCCCTCTGATTATGGAACAACCTTTAATAAAAATCCACGAAAACGACAGTGAAGCTGACACCTGTCGAAAAGAAGAGAGCATCGAACAAGGAGACAACCCGATGGCAGCGGCATCGAATGTGTATAGAAAAGCATCGGACAATGCGATATTCGACCCCGGTCGGGGTCGCACATTCTGCGCCACATGGCATTTTCTATAAACATGTAAATCCTCCGGATTTGAAAACAAACTAAAATCTAACGATATGGCCGATACCTTTACACAAATTTACATTCAGGTGGTTTTTGCCGTTCAAAACCGCAATGCCCTCATAAAACCCGAATGGGAAGAAGAACTCTATAAATACATAACTGGTATAACTCAAAACAAAGGGCAAAAAATGCTTGCTATTAACGGGACTCACAATCACATTCATTTCTTTATCGGGATGAAACCCACTTGTTGCTTATCAGACTTGGTGCGCGAAATAAAAAAATCTTCAAATTCTTTCATTAAGGAGAAGAAATTCACCCGCTATAATTTTCAATGGCAGGAAGGGTTTGGGGCATTTTCTTATAGTCATTCTCAATTAACCGATGTGATCCAATACATAGAAAAACAAAAAGAACATCACAAGAAAAAGACTTTTAAAGAGGAATATTTAGCCTTTTTAAAAGCATTCGAAATTCAGTTTAAGGATGAATATTTATTTGAATGGATTGATGATTGAATTTTAGATATCACAGGCATCATTGTCCCTATATTTGCAGGATAATCCTTTGTCGGTTTTTAATGGAAAATCAATTCAGCGGTGAAAAGCGAAAAATCATTCATATTGATATGGATGCCTTTTACGCATCCATAGAACAACGCGATCATCCGGATTACAGAGGCCAGCCGGTGGTGGTTGGCGGATTACCCGACGGCCGGAGAGGGGTGGTGGCCACAGCCAGTTACGAAGCCCGCAGGTTCGGGATACACTCTGCAATGTCTTCAAAGCAGGCATTTCAGTTGTGTCCGAAAGCTGTTTTTTTGCGGCCCCGTTTCGAGGTTTACAAGGAGGTTTCGAGGAAAATGCGCGAGATTTTTGCCCGCTATACCGACCTGATTGAACCGCTTTCGCTGGATGAAGCTTATCTGGACGTTACGCACGACAAGCTGAATATCGGTTCGGCCATCGAAATAGCCAAACAAATCAGGCAAGCCATTAAAAATGAGTTGCAACTAACCGCATCCGCCGGAGTTTCGGTCAATAAGTTTATCGCTAAAATAGCTTCGGATATTCGGAAACCCGACGGCCTGACATTTATCGGTCCCTCGAAAATTCAAGCTTTTATGGAAAAACTTCCTGTCGAAAAATTCCATGGTGTTGGGAAAGTGACGGCTGAGAAAATGAAAAGCATGGGCCTGCATACCGGCGCTGATTTAAAGAAACTTACCGAAGCTGAACTGACCCGAAATTTCGGGAAAGCCGGTCATTTTTATTACAACATCGTGCGGGGCATTGATAACCGGGAGGTCGAACCGCACCGCGAAACCAAATCCGTGGGAGCCGAAGATACTTTTGCTTACGACCTGACAAGCGTGGACGACATGAACCTTGAGCTTGATAAAATCGCACAAATAGTACACAACCGTTTAACCAGGCACAATCTGCAGGGGCGAACCATCACCCTGAAAATAAAATACAGCGATTTCAGGCAGATTACCCGTAATCATTCGTTTGCGCATCCGGTGGACGACTTATACATTATTCGCGATACTGCAAAGCAATTGCTGGCTTCCACAGAGCCTGAAGGAACCAGCGTGCGACTGCTTGGAATTACACTTTCGAATTTTGGTGAATTGTTGCCTCCAACGCGTCGTCAGGATAAATCGGGACAATTAAGGCTATTTCCCTGAAGATTAATTTTATAAAAACAAATTGAACGCAGATTCACGCGGATTTAGCGGATTATAAAACGGATTTTTTATTCCGACAAGTCGGAATAGATTTAAAGTGTATTGGATTACTGATTTTAAAGGTTTGTCTCTTAAAATCGTCCCGACTTGTCGGGAATGAATCCGCTTTTTATCCGCTCGATCAGGTTAAATCCGCGTTCTATTTTTCTTTTTTTTTCTGAAAAATCGTTCTGTGATTTTCAGAACGAATACCTCAAACTTATTCCTGATTTGAAATTTCGCGGTAATCCCGGGTAATAATAGCGGGGCGATTGGGTGCCGATGGCCGTGGCATTGATCAAAACCATGGAAGCATACCGGACATCGAAGAGATTTTGCACTCCCGCTGAAATGCCGATTGAAAGGTGTTTAAATGTTTTTTCGTATCCGGCCATCAGGTTGGCAAGCGAATACGCATCCGTGAAAATGGAATTGTCATCGCGCAAAGGCATCCGCCCAACTGTAAGGTAGTGCAGGTTCAGGAAAAATCCTTTGGTATGGTTAGTTTCAATCATCCAGTTGGTTAATATTTCAGGCGTTCCTGTCAGTTTATTTCCTGAATAATCATTTCCGCGATCGGTAAAATTGGCAAAACGGTAACGGGTAAAACTGCCATTCATCCTGAAAAAAGTTGTCCAGTCGGGTCGGTTGATCAAACGGTAATCGAGTTTAATTTCAAGCCCCGGATGGTTGGTTCCACCGGCGTTGATCCCGATGTACTCATCTTCGCCGGCACGTTGCGCTACCAGCAAATTTTTCACCTTCATGTAATAGGCCGAAAGTTCAAAAAACAGCGATTTGCCAACGGATCCTTTTGTTCCCAATTCGAAATTCCAGCCGGTTTCAGGTTTGATCGAAGTGTTTCGCAGGCCTCCGGGCATCAAAGTTTCTTCGAGGGTGGGAGGGGAGAAGCCGTGACTAATCACCGAAAAGATCCGAAGTTTATCACCTGCAAGCCATGTAACCGCCACGCGAGGCGATAGAATTTGCGGAAACTTTTGCTCCCCGCTCTGATCGCCATTCGACAGGAATTGATCTACGTAACGGTAGCTGGTTTGGTTCCAGTTCAGGCTGGCCGAAACGATCAATTGCTCTTCAATGTTCAGGTCTGTCAGGAAAAAAAAGTTGTTGTACCAGCGAAATTCCTGGTTGTCCGACAACAGATTTCCAACTGCTCTGTCTTTATTCTGAAGGGTTTGCCACTGGTAGTTTTCGGT
>JAUYEQ010000004.1 GCA_030691295.1 Bacteroidota bacterium | reverse complement strand
AGTAAAGTGCAAGCCCGCGGTAGGAGCGGCCACCGAACCTTTGATTTTTGAATAAACAGTTTGGTAGCGTTCCAGGTCACTTTGTTCGGTTTCGCGGTTCAGATAAGGCGGAATTGGCAACGATCCTGCATTTTCAATGATCCGGGAAAACTCAAAATCAGGATTGTTCCAGCTAAAGCGAATCAGGCTTTTGTTATTTTCAGGATCGGTTTGTTCGGCGCAAAACACTATTTCTTTATTATCAATCCTGATAATTTTTCGCAGTATTTCGCCTTTCCACTTCTTTTGGTTGCCGATCATGCATTTCCAAACACACGATTTTGTGGTCTGAAAGGCAATCTGGTAATCGGAAGGTTCAACCGGATCGAGGCAAAAAACTTCGATTTTAGCCCCCGTTTTTTTCAGAAAATGAAGCCTTGCACGAATTACTTTGGTATTGTTGAATATTAGTAAACTATTGGATGGCAGATAGTCCGTCAAATTTCGGAATTGTGCATCCTGAATTTGTCCATCCTTCCAAACCAGCAATTTCGACTGATCGCGTTCGGCCAGCGGATATTTGGCAATTTTGTCATCCGGTAATTCGTAGGCATAGTCGCTGGTTGATATGCCTGTTACTTGTTCGAGTAATTTGTTTTTGTTTTCCATAGAATTGAAGCGGCCAAATATACTGTTTCCAAGACTTCTGTCAAAATACTTATTAGTTTTGTATAAAATATTTCAAAATGATAAAAGCTGGAGACAAAGTAAAATTTTTAAACGCTGTAGGTGGCGGTGTCGTAAAATCAGTGATCAACAAAACGATGGTCAGTGTTGAAGATTACGATGGTTTTGAAGTTCCAACCCTGATTAGCGAACTCGTGGTTTTGGATGACGCGAATTCGATGAACGCGGAAAAGCGTCAGGCAAAAATCCGGTTAAATGAAAAGAAAGAAGTTGAAGCGCCGGTAAAAAAGGAGTTGCCCAAAGCGGAACCAAAATATGTTTCAGGAAAAGATGCCCCCGATTTTTATATGGCATTTGTGCCGCAGGATTCAAACAATCCGGTGGAAGGCGAATTGAAGGTTTACATGGTGAACGACAGCAATAATTTTGTGCTTTACAATTTCAGTCACCTGAAAGATAAACTTTACAAAAGTGTTGAATCGGGTAAAATGAACCCGAACAGCAAACGATATCTTGAAAGTTTCAGCCGTTTTGATTTGAACGAATTGCCCGACTTTCAATTTCAACTTGTGTTTTTCAGGGAAGAATCTGCGAAACTGGAAGCGCCGCTTGTAAAATGTTTGCGCCTGAATCCAGTGAAATTTTACCGCATGAACAGTTATTCCAAAACTCGTTTCTTCACGCAAAATGCAATGATTTTCCCCTTGCTCGGGCCGGATATGGAAGCAGAAATGGCAAAATTAACAGATACAGATCTGACACAGATTACGCTTGATAAAGAAGAATCAAAGGTGGAGGTGAAACGAACTGTTTCTCCTGATTTGGTGGAGGTTGACTTGCATATTCACGAATTGCTTGAAGATACACGCGGACTTTCGAACCACGAAATGCTTGAAGTTCAGCTGGGACGTTTTCGCAACGAACTTGAAACAGCCATTGCAAACGGAATTAAACGAATAGTTTTCATTCACGGCATTGGCAACGGAACACTTAAACAGGAACTCCGAAAAGAACTCAGCACCAAATACAAAAAATATTATTTCCAGGATGCCAGTTTCAAGGAATATGGATTTGGAGCAACGATGGTGATTCTTCGGAACTAATTTCCCATCTTTGCCGCGCAGACCGCTCTATCGCTGCCTTGCCTTCGGGTGGGGGAGTGGAAAGTCCGGGCAACGCAGGGCACCATGCTTCTTAACAGGAAGGCGGGCGAAAGCTTGCAGTAAGGTAACAGAAAATGACCACCCGGTATTGACGTGTCACCACCGGGAACGGGTGAAAAGGCGAGGTAAAAGCTCACCGGTGGTTGTGGCAACACAATCAGCCGTACTTCTGATGGGTTGCAAAGCCAAATATATCACGATTTTTCCGGTACGCCGGAATACAGAACGGCCCGTTTTGATTTTTCGGAAGTCGTGAGGGGTAGGCTGCTGGATCGGGTAAGTGATTACCCGGGTAGATAAATGATGGAGGTTTCTCCCATGCAATTGGGGAAGACACAGAACCCGGCTTACAGGTTTGCGTATTTTTACAAATTAAACAAGGCGATCGTTGAAAGATGATCGCCTTGCTTGGTTTTAACGGTATTGAAGGTTGACTGCACTATTTTATATCAAGAACAAAAGGGAACAAACCTTTCGGATTATTCCCTTTTATAACAATCTTTTATCCTTGTTTTTTGCTGAGTTACTTTTAAAGTTCGCGGATTTTGATGTTGCGGAACCAAACGGGGTAACCGTGATCCTGAAGGCCGATGTAACCTTCTTTCGCGATTCCTTCTGTAAATCCGGGGAAGGTTTTAAATTTGCTGTTATTTACCAGTGCATCCCATTCAGGAGTCCACAAACTGTATGAAACTACTTTTACACCATTTTGGATGTGAGTAACCTGACCATCTTTTACTTTGATAACGATTGTATTCCATTCGCCAACGGGTTTTACGGTTTTCGGATCGGCAGGCAACATGTCGTACAATGAACCGGCAAGATGGCTGTCAATTTTGTTGTCGGATGCATCTACATTGTCGAGTACCTGAACTTCAGGAGCGGCGTAATAAATTGGTTTGCCCGGAACTTCGCGTACATTGTAGAAAATTCCTGAATTGGCTGCTTTGCTGGCTTTCCAGTCGATAGAAAGTTCGAAGTTTTTGAATTTTTTGCCGGGATAAAGAATGTCGCCATTGGCACCCTGTCCCGGATTTTTACCTTCGCCTAGTAATACTTTCATCGCGTTTTCTTCAATTACCCAATTTGCAGGCATTGCTGTGCCGTTGCATTGGCGCCAGCCATCGAAGTTCTGGCCGTTAAACAACAAAGTCCAGCCTTTCTTTTTCTCTTTTTTCGATAGTTTGTTCACTGTTTGTGAAAATCCGGGCAGTGCAATCAGTAATGCAACTGCCAATGACAAAGTCATAAAAATGTTTCTCTTCATGATTGATTTTTTAATATCCCTGGTGGGGACTAATGATTTATTTGTGTTTAGGAATTACAGTCAGCAAAAGTAGGGATTTGGATCTGCAATCCTAACACCGGTTGTTGTATTTTAAATAAAAAAAACCACAGATTCCATAAATTTTCCTGATAATTAACCAGTGTCAATCTACGAAATCCGTGGCGAGAAACTTTCTTGCATTGTGCAATACTAATTTCAAATCATCAAATCATCAATTCAATATTCAACTCACCTTTTTATGATTTTCTCGGTAAAAACGGATTTGTCACTTTGAATAATTACAAAGTAAATTCCTGAAGGCAATTCTCCAAGGTTAATGCTTTTTGAATTGGCTTCAATTGGTTCAACATTTTTCACTAACCTGCCATTCACATCAGTTAACCTTACCTTAAATTTTGAATCATTCAGGCTTTCAGGAAAGCTTAAATGAATAATATCGGCAAAGGGATTAGGGTACACGATGAAATTTTCAGTATTCACTATTTCTGAAATTGCCGTAGGAAACGTTATATTCAGGTTAAATACCATCCATTCTTTCGCCAGTTTCTGATCAGACGCAACCAGTTTTATTTGATGAATTCCGGCTGACTGACTTGGCGGAGTGCCCTTTAGTGTCCTCGTTGCCGGATCAAATGTCAGCCATGCCGGGATCGCCGAATTGTTGCCCATCGAAACAGAATACGAAAGTTTATCCCCGATATCCGGATCAACAAAACAATCGGCAGGAATAACAAACTGATTTATCTTGTTCGTTATAAATTCCTGATCACTCAAAAAGTAATTAATTTCAGGCGGATCGTTGATGTTCAAAACCATTAAGGTAATTTTTTGAGATATCGATGATTCCGTATCACTGCCAATTACAGTAAAACTATGGGTCCCCACTTCATTGTTTCCCGGACTTCCTGAAAGAAGGTTCAAGCCAGGATAGAAAGTAATCCAGCCTGGCAGGTTTTCAAAACTTATCGATACTGGGTCTCCATCTTTGTCGATGGCTTCAATGGCATAAACATAAACGTCGTTCTGCATGACGAAATTGACAGGTTTGCTCATAAATACCGGCAACTGATTTGAATCCTGAGTTTTTAAAGTCAGGCTCTTTTCGAATCCGGCACCCAATTTATCTGTAACCCTGACCAAAATGTTCCAGCTTGATTTTGCGGGATCATTGAACGGACTGGCAAGTAACAATTTATTACCATTGATTTTCACAAGGCTGTTGCCATCGTCGTTAACAGCATTGCCCGTTACCAGACTGAAAACATGCGAATCACCTGCATCCTGATCTTCGGCAGTGAGTTCTCCGATGATTGTATTTGCTGCCGAGTTCGGATCGAAGGTGTTCTGCGACAGGGAAATATTTGTAGGTGCATCATTTTTGTTGATCAATGAAATTGTAAATAACTTGTCAACAGTTCCACCTTTCTGATCGTCGGCACGCGCTTTTATCAGATATACACTTCGCGTTTCATAATCAAGTGCCAGCGCCGTCATCAGTTTATCGCCTTCTGTTTTGAAAAGGGCATAATCGGTACCAGGTTCTTCAATCAGACTGTAAACGTGTGACTCATTTGGGTTTTCGGTAACTGTGCTAAAGTTACCGACCAAAGCTGAACCCATATTTTCGTCCACTTTACTGTTCGACAGAAGTATGTCGCTTGGGATATCGTTACTGACTTCAATATGTATCGTATAAGTTGCACTGCTTTTATCGGCTGCTTCAACAATAAACGACACAGGTTGTGTAAAGTCAATGGAAGTCGATCCACCGGCTTTTTCAATGTAATTGATGAAAGCTTTTGCGTACGGAGAAATAGTAAATGTCGCAACAACCGCAGCGAGGTCTGCACTCCAGTGTTGTTTGACAAAAACATCAGCTCCAGTAAAAATGGTCGCGCAAACTTGCTGGTTGATTGCAAAACTCAGTAACTGTTTTTCGCTGCTCAGAATGGCTTCATCTTTTGTTGCGACCGACAATGGGATAGTTACCGATGCGCCACCCTGGTCCACCGCTTTTATCAGTATCTTGAACACATCTCCTTTGCGAAAATAAATCTCTCCTTTGCTTTTAAGCTTGTTTCCATCAATTGTGAACCTCCAGTTATCCAGGTCGTTTGTTCCGTTGCCCAACTGAAGAGAAAATGTATGACTGTCGCCGACATTCGGGTCAACTGCATTTATTGTGGCGATACTGGTATTTGCTGCTGCAAGTGCAGGTGTCACAATATTTGAAAGGTTGATACCGGTTGGTGCAACATTTACATTGGCTGCGGTAATCATAAATGGATTAAGCGAAGTGCCTAAGTTCCCGTTTACCGAGAACTTAGTGCTTTCTTTCGCTGAAATTTCCAGATTTTCACTTTTGTCGTACACCCTGAAAGTAACATCATCAATGGGCGAATTGCTGTACACCATCAGGAAAACGAAATAACCGTTTACCGCCGGAATGTATTTCACATTGGTGATTCCGCGACATTCGCCGTTAATGAATGCGCCTACCATGTCGTTTACATCTTCAGAATCAGATCCCTCGAAATGCAATTTTCCGGTAATAGTCATCGAATACAGGTATTCGTGTGAATCAAAACTCCAGGTTGGCTGCGCTTGTACAATGAATGTCAGACAGGAAATCAACCCTGCAAAAACTATTTTTATTAATCTATTTGTCTTCATAACTTTCAGTTTTAACGGTTTTTGGTAATTTTCACTGTTTCAACCGAATTTCCGGCGCTTAGCCTGACGTAATACATCCCTGCTGAAACAGCAGTCCCGTTGCCTGATTTTCCATCCCAAACAATCGACTTAAGTCCCTGTTCTGAGATCCCTTCGAAGAGTTTGTTGATTACACGTCCGGTCAAATCCATGATTTCCAGTTTCATCAAACCACCTGCAAAATTGTAGTCGATGGTCAAACCTTCATTGAATGGATTCGGATAACAGTTCAGCGTTGTGTTTGCAACCAACTCGCCGTTCAATCCTGTATATTGGCCTTTCAGCGTCAATATCTGCGGAGATAGGGTAGAGCCGTAAACTGCATTCTCGGCATACACTTTTGTTTCTTCAATCTGGTATGTCTTTCCTGAAAGTCCGTCGTACAACCTGAATTGCACCTGCTGTTCGGTTTTGTCGTTGCTTACGTTCAGGAAGAATGGGGAATAGTCAATGCCTGAATTTGTGATTGGCACTGTGTATCCGTGACATTCTTTGTTGATGAAAGCTCCAAGCACCATTTGATCGTTGATAAGTACTTCAGGAAATTTACTTGTTTCGAGACGTGCAATCACCGACATGTTGCCTTCGTATTTTACGAGATTGGCAGACCAACCGGAAGGAGGAGCAGATTGTTTTTCAATTTTAGCATCCTTCAGCAAAGAAGTATTCGGATATTTCAATGTTGCCGTTTTGTTGGTTTTTATCATGTAACCAAATCCGGGCTTCATAAATTCAAGTGTACCAATCCATCCAACCCTTGGGTCGAACATCGCAAAAGCATACTGGCTTTTGATGATCTCCTCGGCGGATGCACTGTACAACCGGAGCGCCTCGTTAACATCCATCAGCAAATCAGGAATATACGCTACGTGGTTCCATCCGTTGGCCAAAGTCATCTGATGTGCTTCAGGCTCAATGTAAGTGCCGTTGTAAATAAGCGTGTCAGTTTTACTTAGTTTTATCTGATACATCAGATTGTTATTGATTGATTCAATTCCTCCGAATGACCAGCCAAGCAACGGATCGTAGTTGTTAAAACCACCACCGTGTGTTTTTATCTGATCATTTTGTTTTGATTCGATCGATGACATAAATGCATTCAGGTTGTTCTGGTCGGGCGACAATTTGTTGAATGATACCCAGTTCCAGCCTGCAGCGAGCGGAATATAGCTTCGGTATAAATTGATGGCGGTAAAAATCACCGGATTTGTGGTAGTTCCATTCACGCCGTTCGGGACAAAAACAACATCGTCGGGCAGCACTTTGTCGAGAATCTGACCTGCACTGGCATCCCAAACTCTGAAGGTGAGTTTTTCTCCGTTGGCATTTCCATAAACATTCATGAACACCATATACGAATCCAAATTTTCAAGGTATCGAATGTTTGCAACACCCCTGATAGAATCGGTTCCTTCTTTAAAGGCGGCCACCATGTCGAAGACATCTGTTGATAGAACGCCTTCAATTTTAATTCTGCCAACCATGTTCATGGTATGTTCGAATGCTGAAGGATTTACTTTCCAGCTTGGCGGAGTTTTGAAAACCTTTACGCTGACCGGTAATTTCTCGTCAAATCCATTTGCGGTGCGGAGGATAATATCCGCATTGTATTCGCCAATATTAATGGCAGGGTTAATCGTCAAGGTTATCACTCTGGTCGATTCAGGATTAATAACTCCGGTTGATGGAGATGCCGACAACCATGGCGGTAGTCCAATGATTTCGAAGCCGATTTGTTGCCCACCTGTGTTTTTAATGGTCGATTCAAAGGTCATGGTTTTGTAAAGTTCCTTGGTGAAACTTCTGCGCTCATCCTCCCAACGAACCTGGTTGCGGTGCACGTAGGCAGTCCAGGTAACTGGTGATGCCAACCGGTTGCCGTATTTGTCTTCCACTCCCTGAACAGTGATTTCGATGATGTTCTTCTCGAGTTGTGGGAATAAATAGGGTTTTGGGTTGATGATGATTTCATCTTCGGACGAGACAAAATCATAGGCGATGCTTTGAACCGGCCGGACATCTTTCATGTTTGGAGCATCCAACGAAAATGCATTTCCGCTAACTGGTAGTGCATTCAATGCATTAACATCTGAAACAAAATTCTCCAAAGTAGTTTGTTGCTGTACCACGCCCAGCGCATCTTCGTAATATCCTTCAAGCGGCAGGTAAACCATCAAGCCAATTTCATCGCCTTTTAGTTTCGAATTCATATCCATTCGCAGCTGAGTGGTGGTCTTAGCCAGATCCCACAAACGGAACTCATCCAGTTTACCGGTGTAAAAACGATCCTGTCCAGTCCCGTTTATGTTGTTCCATTTACGGGCTCCCAGTGTCATTTTGCCACCTGCAATGCCGCCAATAATCGTATTTTCCTTCTCGTTCTGCGGCTGTCCGTCGATGAACGAAGTCACATTGCCGCGGCGGCGCACAACCAATGCAAAATGGTGCCACGAATTATCGAAGTAATCTTTGGTAACTACTTCAATTTTCTTACCCTGGCTGGCAACCCAGATTTTCCCATCAGGAGTAGCATAGACACTCAAGGTTTTTTCCATCAGATTGGGACCTTCTTTACCGTCACCTTTCTGGTTTGAAAACATTGTGACTGTATCGGTCGGGTTGTTGTCCTTGAACCAGAATTCCAGCGTATAATCCATTTCAGGAATGATGGCAAAGTAACCGGTATTAAATTCAAGGAAATTGTTCCCGCTGAAATCCCACGACGATCCTCCCGGATATACTCCCCATGGTACATTGATTTCCATGTGGCGGCTGGCTGCCTTATCTATTGCCAGTTTACCAAAAGCTTCGTCCATAGGCCAGTAACCATAAAGACTTACTTCATTGCCCGAAAGTGCAGTGTATTGTCTTGCATATACATCGCCCAGCGACAAATATTTCGACCAGATGCGCAGTTCATGGATACTTCCTTCAAAATATCCGGCTCCGGTAACCGATGATTTACCGATATAGATTTTTCCGGAGTTATTATACGCCACACTTGCACCGCGTACTTCCAGAATAATCTTGTCGTTCTGATAAATAAATACATCACCGGTTTCGTAATCGAACACGTAGGCCAAATGTTGCCAGGCTTCAGAAGGAACTGTCGGGCTAAACTGGAAAGGTACCTCGTAGTTTAAATTGCCAATTTTGAAGTAGGTTTTAAACCCGTCTTTCAAGCCTATTTCAAGACTTGTAGCCGGGTCGTTTCCCTGCGAAAAGATTACCGAATTTCCGTAATCAATTGGTTTAACCCAAAATTCAATCGTAAACGACTTATTATTAAAAGCCAATCCTTCCTGAATGGATGCATAATCGGTAGACCCGTTAAACCGCAGGTATGCTTCGTGTTTTAGAAGATAATAATTCAATGTACCTTTTACATCAAAATTAAACTGGTTCAACAAGCCACCTTCAATGGGTTCGTTAAACCGGAGGCTGATGTTTTCATCCACATTCAGGATTCCATCGGCAGGTTGTGGTGTGCCAAAAACCTGGGGTCGCTGGCCGTCGAGTATACCGGTGAGAATGGCCGATTCATTTTCGGAATAATCGGTACAGGTAGAAACTACCCTCATGCCATACGACCGGTCATTCATGTTGGTCATGTCCCAGTCGAATGAAACAAAAGTCTGGTTGTTAATGAGAATGGTGTCAGCTATTTCGTCTTTGTTCGCCAACAACGGATCGTTCACAAAATACTTAACCGGAACCCAGATGTTTCCTGAACTTGCCTTGTACTCAAACCTTAAACTTTGGAATGACTGATGCGCCAGATTGTAATTGCCGATACGAACAGTCATTGTATCCTGATCGCGCACGTTTACCACCCAGTTGTTCAAAGGCTCAAGAATTTCGGCATTGGT
>JAUYEQ010000721.1 GCA_030691295.1 Bacteroidota bacterium | reverse complement strand
TAAATTATTTGTTTTATCACTTCTAAAATACTCATTATCAATTTAATAAGCAAGCTATCTTTTATCTTTTTTAATTCAAATCGCTCAATTTAGGTTAAAAGCGGGAAGGGTAATTTCGAATTGTTCTGTCATAACGCGAGTTTCAAGTTGATAAGGTTTTCAAAGTCATTGAGTCATTGATAGTCATATAATTGTCATTAAATAGAAACAATCAAACGCTAAATAAATTGCATTCAATGCCTTTTAATTGAACGACATTAAATAACCAGTCAGACTGCAAACTGAGACTAACTTATGAATGTTATTTGTATAAATACTAACCATTAAATATCAACCCCTTATAATTTGCTGAATTTCAAGAATCTTATCCTTCCGTTCAAAAGAGAAATTGGTACTTGTTTCCTGAAGATGGGTATATAAAAGCAGTGATTTTTGCAGATAACTGAGCCTGACAGGCGACACAAAGGAGTGAATTGACTTGCCGGTCACAAGCAACAATTCAGCCATTGTTTCCAAATGATTTTCTGGCTTGATCTGTTCTTTTATCAACTTCAGAAAATCATCATCTTTTAACTCAATAGCCTCATCAATACTGAACGACAATTTTTCCTGAATTGCATCATGAAGCACGCTGGTTATCTCTTCTTCCCTGTTTTCCTCTTTTAGTTTCAGGAACCGACGTAATATACCGGATAGAAAATAGCCCATTTCTTCCAATTGTTGCATCAGATAGTCGCGTTGCGGCATAAGAAAATCGTTTAATGAAAGTTCTTGATTTTTATATCCGGCTTACCGAAAAACGTGGATTCTGAATGAAAATATCATACTTCAGTTTCCGGGACTTCTTCTTCAAATTCTTCTCCCAGATAATCTTCATTCGGATTGATAAATTTTTCGAAAAGGTTGGAGACGAATATACGGATGGTTTCTATGTTTTTCAGAACAATGTTATTAACTCCGAATTGCATTAATACTCCTAATAATTTCTTAAAAATATTGCTCTTTGAGCTAACAATCATTCTTTGTGCAAAATAGCCCGAAACAATTGTAAAAATGGTTTCGAAAAGACCATTTTTCATTTCGAATGAATCAGCCAGATCTTTTATTGAATTCTTAATCAGGTTGATGGGCTTTATACTTTCATAGGTAATTCTCAACTGCGCGTTAAATTGTTGTCCCTCTTCGGCCTGTCTGATCTCGAGTATCCTGATGGATTCTTTCAGCTTAGCGACTGCATTTTGTTTTTCCATGATTTTATTCGAGTACTTGTGTAACGATAGAATTATTGACAGGATTTTTAATCAATTGTTTCCGGAAAATCGCAAATACAATTACCAGAAGTGCGTAAAAACCCGAAACTACAAAAAAACCATAATAGGATTTGCCCAATAGTTCGCCAAGCCATAAGGCTACCCCAATGTTCAGAATAAGAAAGAACAATACGGCCAAAATAATCACAATTGACCAGGAAACTAAGTTTGATACCACATCGGCAGATTTGTCGAGTGTTTTTAGTTTTAACAGTTCAATGGTTGTTTTACCGTATTGTTCTCCTTTTTCGATAAGGGATTCAATTAAACCTTGCTGGTCTTCCATATCTTAATTTTAGTGTGCAATAAAACAGGTTTAATTGGTTGAAGTTTTCATGTCTTCCACCTTCGACTTTGCGTCATCGGTCATCTTTTTTGCCTTAGCCTGAACCCCGTCCATTTTTTTGCCCAGATCATCGATAAGATCGTTGAATTTACCTTTTACCTCATCGACATAATCTTCACCTTTTTCTACAATTTTACGGCGTGTTACTTTCCCTTTGTCGGGAGCAAACAAAATGCCGAACAATGCACCGGCGGCTGCGCCTGCCAATACACCCAATAACAGTTTTCCTGAACTCATGATGTTAAATTTTAATTGTTAATGACTATTGAAGCAATTTACCGATTGATTTCTCAAACGTTCGTTGCGGTAGGCAATATAAGAAAAATCAGGCGGAAAACCAAAGAAAAATACGATTGTTTTTATGCTAATGTGGATCCCTCAACAGTTAAGTAGCTGCTGAATCCAAATTTTTTTTTTGTTTTCGGAAACGTTTTACAATTTTATCCTGAATATGCTCCTGCTCCCTGAAATTAACCTCTTCCCCAAGTAAAAATCCATAAGGTTTTAAGGACTCAACATTGTCGCAAACCACTTTGGCCATGCCAGTCAAAGGCATACAAAGTATCATTCCGGGAATGCCCCAAATCATCGCACTGGAAACTAAAACAAGCGTTGCCGTGAGTGGATTTATACTTACACTGCTTCCAACAACAAATGGAGTAATAAAATTATTGTCGAGGAACTGAACAAAAAAACAGATACCGGCTACAGCCAGCGGATAACTAATTGAATCTTTGGTTAGGAATGCCATGAGTATGGGTAAAATGCTGCCAATCATCACACCAATATATGGAATGACATTTAGCATCGCAGCAAGCACACCAAAAAGTATCGCATGTGGCAAACCAAGTATTAAAAACCCGGTTGAATTTAAAATCGATAGTATTAATACATCGAGAAAAATTCCAACAACATATTTCTGAGAAACCCTTGAAACTTTTTTCACCACCATTAATGCATGGTCGTTTTTGTCTTCTTTGGTAATCAGAAGTACAAACTCTCTGAACTTCTCCTTATATAAAGTAAGGAAGAAAATATAAATCGGTATAAGCGCAAAACTTGCTAAAAAGGAGGTCGTTGCCGAAAAAATTCCAAGCACAAGCACTCCGCCGGTAGCAGCGCTTTCCTGGATTTTTGTCTTTAACCAAACTTGTTGCTCAAGTTTGCTTACGTTAAAAGTCTCACTTATAAATTGCTGGAAGTTAACCCACTTTGCTGTTAATGCTTCTTGCATTGCCGGCCAGTCGTTTACAAAACTCATTACCTGTGAATAGAAAAAGTAAACCATTGCCACAAAACAAGCCAAAGCCAGTAAAATACTGATTAATATGGCTAACACCTTGGGGAATCTCCATTGTTCCAGTTTTCTTGAAACCGGTAATAGCAGAAAGGTAAATACTACTGCTATAGTAAAGGGAATCAGTATATTTTTAGCCAGAATAAGAAAAGCCACAATTAAACCAGCCAGCAAAAGGTAAATAGTTGCCCGAAAATAAAAAGGTTGTTCTGAAATATTCATGTCGTTAGATTTTATTTGCGATGATTCAGAATATAAAAATACTTGTTTTATTTGGCAGACAATGAGCTTGATAAAAATAAATTGTTACGGAAAAAACAGCAAAATATATAGTTTGCAAAAATTTTTATTCATTTCTGAATAATAAAACGGCTCTTACAAAGTTTTATTCCTGATTGAGTTTTAGTAATTCATAAAAAAATCTATCGGTGTTCCGAACTAATCAATCAATTCCCGGTAGAACCTTTCAAGGGCAGGATTTCCTGCCCTTGTTTATTTTGTATAGCAGCGCCTTCAGTTCTAAAAATATCTTTCTTCGATTTGGGTCTGATATCCTGCTGCCAATTGAATCCCGGCAACATCTTATCTCCTTCATCTATGTCAGCCATTGGCTTTAGCTCACCCTCTGGTGATTTTATGAATACTATCCTTGCAACCTTGCCTTGATTCATGTGTATGGTAATATTGCTGCTTTCAGCCTTGTTCAGTCCGATAATACCGGTTTTGTCGCGGGCATAGTAGTTGGATTGCCCGTTCCCGTTCACATCAATTTTGTAAAGTTCATTATTGCGAACATAACCAGTCATGTTTTTCCCTTTAATCTGATTGAATCGGATGCTGTCGTCTTCCATTGAAATGATAAAAGCATCATCTTTCATGATCACTTCATCGGGGTCTTTGCTTCGGTTGATCATTTCGATGTAATTAGCGGTAATCTGGTTTTTGTTCGACCATACGACTGGCTCTGTAAACATCTGAATGGTAGAGTCTTTCGACCAGTAAACCAACGAGTCGCACTTGCCCTGCATATCTTCACGGAAAAACCTGACTTTGTGATAGGCAAGCACCAAACGCGCGTCTTTTGGCGGCTTTATGTCCAGCGTATCGGCACTCAATGTATCATTACTTAATTTTACAAAATCCAACATCTCCGTGTTTAAAGTATCAACTGACAATTTTACGGAAGTTGACACATCAGCTCTTAACTCATCATTCGTCAACACTTCATTAACTTTGCCAACCGATGTCAACGTGTCGGGAACAACGGGACTGGATGTTGTTTTTACGGGAAGCTTTTTAACGGGTACTGATTTTCTTGACACTGCAGTGTCCGGCATGGTTCTAAGGATCTCGGCATGTAAAAACAATGAATCCGTTTCTGAATACTGAATGAGCATCGCAGAATCGGTTGCCAGGGCAATTTTGGAGATGTCGTTGTATTCAATGCGGTTTCCTTCAACTATAATTTTGTTTTCAATGTCCTCCAGACGTGCATTTCCCCTGGCGAGACCTTCACCTTTTATCTTATCGTAGAAAATTGAATCAGCTTTTACATTTTGTTTTACATTCCATATCCGCGGCTTTTTGGTAAGATTTGCCAGATTTTTGCTGCTGTCGTACCAGCCATATTCGGCATAAAGTGTATCCTTTTCATTAAAAATATAAGTTGGCCCTTCAATAAAAACTTTTTGGGTATTGGTAAAATAAATAAGGGTATCCGATTTTATTTTGTAATCCTTGGTAACTCCGTCAACATTAGTTCTGAAGTAGGCCTTTCTTTCGTTTACGTAATACTGACCTATCAGCGATTTCAGGACATTGGTTGAGTCCTTAACGGTTCCGGAATAATTGTACGAGGCCATGTCGGTAGCCATCGTATAATCCAGTGAATCGGTGGTCAGGGTAACTTTTTTATCAATGAGTTTTACATTCCGGCGGGCTTTTGCAAACTTGGTATCGCCGTTGTAATTGATAAAATCGGCATACATGTTCAAAGTATCACCCCGAATGATGTGCACTCTGCCGAAAGCATCCACCATATTATTGTTGGTATAGGAATACAAACTATCGCACCACATCAGAACACCTTCCATTTTTATGTGCACATTGCCCATAAGCCGCTGTGCATTTGCAACAATGCGGTCATTGTAGTCAAGTGAATCACAATGAACAATCTCCACCCGTTTTTTTGTCTGGGCAAAGCCTGTTCCTGAAAAAGCAAACAATGCAGAAAGCAAAATAAAGAGTACCCTGATTTCTGCTTTCCTGTACATACTTGTTTTTATCATCCGGTTATTGCATCAATTCCGAAATAATGTCTTCAACTGAAATGTTGTCAGCTTCGGCCTTGTAATTTTTAATGATTCGGTGGCGCAAAATGCTCACAGCCACTTTTTTGATGTCGTCGATATCAGGCGAATATTTTCCCTGAAGGGCAGCATGGGTTTTAGCGCCCAAAACCAAATACTGAGAGGCACGCGGACCTGCACCCCATTTCAGGTATTTGTTGGCCACCGGAGCCGCCAGTTCAGTGTTCGGGCGTGTTTTCGACGACAGGCTAACGGCATATTTCAGCACATTCTCGTTCACCGGCACTTTCAAAATTAGATCCTGAAAATAGCGGATCTCCTCTTTCGAAATAATTTCGTTCAAATGGGCAGCGAAATTGGAAGTAGTATTTTGTACAATGGTCATTTCATCCTCAAATTTTGGATAATCGAGCCAGATAGAGAACATAAAACGGTCGAGCTGAGCTTCGGGAAGCGGATAAGTACCTTCCTGTTCAATCGGATTTTGGGTTGCCAGCACAAAAAACGGATTGTCGAGCAGGTATTTCTGACCGGCAGCAGTTACTGAATGTTCCTGCATGGCTTCCAGCAGAGCCGCCTGTGTTTTGGGCGGTGTACGGTTAATTTCGTCGGCCAGGATGATGTTGGCAAAGATAGGACCGCGTATAAATTTAAATTCACGGTCTTTGTCCAGAATTTCAGTTCCGATGATATCAGATGGCATCAAATCCGGCGTAAACTGAATTCGCTTGTACTGAAGGCCAAGTACCTCGGAAATGGTATTTACGAGCAGGGTTTTTGCGAGTCCTGGAACGCCGATCAGCAAACAATGCCCCCGGCTGAACATGGCAACCAAAACCTGATTGATGATTTCATCCTGTCCGTAGATTCTTTTTTTTATCTCAGAACGCAGCTCCGCAAATTTATTGCTAAGTGCATTAACAGCTTCAACTTCATTTTTAAAAGTCATCTTTCCCAAATTTTACTTTACCCAACCTGCGTATTTGAAATTACAATTCACATAAGTTGGGTCAATGCGCACATATGTTCCCATTTGTTTTTCGCGGATCCACTCATCCATCCTTTTTTCTTTCTTCGAAGCCATGTACATGTCGCTTAACTCAACGTAATCGTCGCGCAGGTTGGCGGTATGTGCATTGGTTTTGTTCAGGAGTTTCACAATTTTATATACTGGTCGTTGTTTGTCATCAAGGGTTTTGAAAGGTTCCGAAATCTCGTTTATTTTCAAGCCGGTAATTATTTTACTCACATCAGGATCGAGTTCACTCAGTTTCCATTTCGACTCACCGGTTTCAGGATTAATTACAATCCCACCATTGTTCCTCGAGTTTTTGTCATACGAATACCGCAAAGCAGCTTCTTCAAATTTGAACGTTTCTTTGCGGATAAAATCGGCAATACTGTCGATTTGATTGAATGCTTTTTCCATCGATTCAGGAGAAACTTTTGGTTTCATAATGATGTGGCGGGTTTTAAGTTGTTCGCCTTTGCGGTCCATCACCTGAATAATGTGGTATCCGAAATCACTTTTTACGACATTCGAAATTTTATCGCCTTTCAGGTTAAAGGCAGCCGCAGCATAAGCCGGATCGAGGTTTCCACGTCCCATGTAATCAAGTTCGCCGCCAGTACGGGCAGCTCCATCTTCCGAATAAATAACTGCCATTGGGCCAAAACTGCTTTCGCCACTTTCAATACGTCGTTTCAATTCACGAAGAGTTGATTTTATGCGTTCTTCTTCGTCCAGACTGATTACGGGAAGTACTGTAATCTGGGCATATTCCAGTTTGGCATCAATTTGCGGGATTTCGGCTTCCGGTAAATTTCTGAAGTGAAGGCGCACTTCGGCAGGGGTCACAGTAACTTTATCAAGAATTTTCCCCTGCATCTGCTGAGTCATCTGTTGGTTTTTGATGACGTCCTGCATATCAGCTTTCAATTCCATGATCGACTTTTTAAAGTAGGCTTCTACCTCTTTCTCTGAACCCAGATGCGAAATAAAATACTGGATACGTTGTTCCAGGTTTTGATTGATCTGATTGTCGCTAACTATAATGGTTGTATCCATTTCAGCTTCCGCAAGCAATAGTTTTTCGACCAGAAAATTTTCCAGTATCTCACATTTCATATCGCCTTCGGTGGTGATTCCCTGCGCCTGTTGCTGCTGAAACATGCTTTCAATGTCCGATTTCAGGATAATATTTTTACCAACTACTGACACGATCTGGTCAACAACTTTATCCTGTGCAATGGTCTGATTGCTTGAGGCCACAAATCCGGCAAGGATAAATAAACCAATTAATTTTCTGATCATAAACGATTATTTTTTGTTTTAAATACTTTTACTTTTTTATTATCCACTCCTTCTTTGTAAACATCTTTTTCTATTTGTTTCAGAAACTGTATTTTCTGTTTGCTTAAAATCAAATTTCTGATGTCGTTATAAACGTAATCAAGGGGAGAAACCTTACCGGAAAATCGATAATCACGAATGCAGACAAGATAGTAATAATTCATATCGCTGCTTTCAACGAATCGGTTTCTTTCCAGAAAGTGCTGCTGATTGGTTATTTCTACCGGTGTATTTTCCAACACCATATCAGCTGCAACCCACTGATCATTAAAGCGATCATAAATTTTTGCATAACTTATACAATACTCGTTCAGTTTGGCCAGTTGCTCCGGATCATCGCTTATACAAAGATCCTTAAGGTTTTCAGGGCTCGAAACCGCCACCGGAACTTTGATATAAATGGCTTTCACAATATTCCGGTTCAGAATAAAATTCTCACGGTTTTCATTGAAATATTTCAGTATATCGGCCTCATTAACAGTGGTATCCATTTTTTGTTTCATCAACTCGTTTTTGTACCGGTAAACAATCAGTGAGTTTCGGTATTCATCGAGTTCCTTGCTTACATCTTTCATGTCAGCTCTCAGATTTTCCTCCGCTTTCAGCAATAATAGTTCGCTCTGAATCCAGCGCTTAACGTAATCGTCGGCCCACAGCGAACTGTCGGTTTCATCGAGGTAATCAGGTATATTCTTTCCAAGCTCCTCCATGGTCAATACATGTTTTCCAACCTGCGCAATTGGCTCACCAGTTTCAACAAACAGATGGCATGATGCTAGAAGCAAAGCGAAAATAATGCTAAAGAACCCTGTTTTAATCATTGAACCGCCTGAATTTTATTGAGCACTTTCTTGTTAATTTTAACCGGATATTTCTTTTTTAACGAATCAATCCATTCTTTTTCAACTTGTTCCTGAAAGTCGGATGAATACAATCCCCACGCATCTTTCAGCATTTTTTGTTCGTTACTGGTA
>JAUYEQ010000720.1 GCA_030691295.1 Bacteroidota bacterium | reverse complement strand
CTGGTTCAATCATCCAGAATTCGGCAAGATGTCGGGCAGTATTCGAGTTTTCGGCTCTGAAAGTTGGCCCGAAAGTGTAGATGTCACTCAAAGCAGTTGCACCCAATTCGCCTTCCAACTGTCCTGAAACTGTCAGGTTGGTAGCCTTTCCGAAGAAATCCTGGGAATAGTCAACGCTGCCGTCTTCCAGCAAGGGAGGATTTTTTGCGTCTAAAGTCGAAACGCGGAACATTTGTCCTGCCCCTTCAGCGTCTGATCCGGTAATAATTGGCGTATGCAGATATATAAACCCTTTGCTGTTAAAATAGCTATGAATGGCAAATGCCATTGCATGACGAATGCGAAAAATAGCGCTGAATGTGGCTGTGCGGAACCGAAGATGCGCGTTCTCGCGTAAAAATTCGAGACTGTGTTTTTTTGGCTGAATCGGATATTTATCGGGATCGGCTTTGCCGTAAATGATAATTTCGGTAGCATTTAATTCAACAGCCTGCCCGCTTCCCTGCGACGCAACCAAATCGCCAGTGATCGCCAATGAAGCGCTCGTATTGATATCTTTCAGAAATTCTTCGCCAAATTTCTCAACATCAGCAACAACCTGCAAATTGTGAATGGTTGACCCATCGTTTAATGCGATGAAATTTACGTTTTTACTACCTCTTTTGGTTCGTACCCAACCTTTAACCAGTACCTGGGTACCTATCAGTTCTCCACCTATTATTTCTTTAATTTTCAGTCGTTTCATGCTGTATATTGTTTGCTGATAATTATTTGTAAAAAGCTGATTTTGAAAGTGTACAAAAGTAGGTTTTATACCTGAACTTTGAACTTCTTCAGTAAATCAATTTGCGGAAGAAGTTTTTCCCATGTTTCTGAAGGAATTTTCGCGCCCATCACTTCAACCACGCTTCCGGCCAGCAGTGAACCTATTTTACCGGCGACTTCAAGATCCAGGTTTTCGGCTAGTGCATATAAAAAACCTGCGGCATAAATATCACCGGCACCAGTTGTGTCAATACTTTTTGCTGAAATTGCATCAATCCGGATTACACGATCACCAGTTTTGATCATCGAACCATTTGCGCCAAGTTTGACAACAGCAATACTGCACATTTCGGCTATTTCGTTCAATGCTTCTTCCCGATTTTTACCTGTCAAAGCCAAAGCTTCCTCTTCGTTGGCAAAAACAATGTCAACATATTGGCGGATCATCCGGTGCAGAAATTCAATGTTTTGCTCAACAATATTAAAACTGGCCATGTCGATCGAAACCAACAGTCCGTTGGCTTTAGCCAGTTTCACAGCAGCTTCAATCAGGGCGTGGTTTTGAACCAGATAACCTTCTATGTGAAGAATCCCATAATCCTGAAAGATATCATGGGTCATTTCTTCAGCAGTCAATTCCAGTGCAGCTCCGAGATAAGTGCCGAAAGTACGCTCCGAGTCGTTACTTATTAAAGCTGTTGCATGACCGGTTCCGGTTTCACTAAAGAAAAAATGGGTATTAATATTGTTCTTTTTGAAATCTTCAAGGTAGAAATCACCCAGCTCATCGTTTGAAATTTTCCCGATGTACCCGCATTTTCCACCCAATTTGGCGATTCCGTGAATAGTGTTTGCTGCAGAACCACCAGTTTGAATATTTCGGGTACTATTTTTTGTTTCTTTTTTTATTTCTGCGGAAAGGACTGAATCAACCAAAGTCATGCTCCCTTTTGGAAGTCCAAATTTTTGAAGTACAGCATCATCGGTAATATTGATTAAGACATCAATGAGAGCATTCCCGATTCCAAGTATTGATTTTTGGCTCTTTTGCAGGCCAGTAAATGTGTCCATGAATTTTTTTTCTGCAAAAATATTTTTTCTTTTCGGAAAAGCTACTATTTTTGCAACGCTTTTAAAGGAAACGGTTACACGTAACTGCAAAAGTGGCATATAAAATTCTCTAGTAGCTCAGTTGGTTAGAGCGGCGGACTGTTAATCCGTAGGTCGTAGGTTCAAGTCCTACCTGGAGAGCCGATATGATAAGTAAAATTCGCAGAAACGCTTGAAATCAATGATTTCAGGCGTTTTTTGCTTTTACGAAAACCTGAAATTCACAGTATTTCTCGATCTTTAGGTGGCTATATAGGTGACTAATTTAAAAAATCCATAATTAGTCACCTGAACCACTGTAATCATCTCATTATTTGCATCATATTGCATCATTTTGCACTTCCTTAACCTACGTGTTTGAGGTAATTTTGCACAATAAATTAAAAATTTTAAAGATGCAGTACGATTTGAGTATTTTATTTTTCCTTAGAAAAGGACAGGTTGATAAGAAGGGGATGATTCCAATTTATCTAAGAATTACAGTAAATGGCGAACGTGCGGAAATTTCGACCAACCGAAAAGTTGAATTATCAAAATGGGATTCCGCAGATCAACGAGCAAAAGGACGTTCAGAAGCTGCCCGTATTTTAAACGACTATCTCGATAATCTTGATAGCAAAGTTAAACGTGAATATAATGCGCTGAATGAACGGGGTGTAGTAATTACAGCAACCGTTTTGCGTGATAACTTGATTGGCAAAAATCTCAAGAAATATTATCTGATACAGGTTTTTGAAATGAACAACGCTTTAATTGAGCAGGAGGAAGGACAAAAATATACGCGCAGCACAATTAATCAATACATTACAACTCTGAATAGGATTAAGCTCTTTTTGAGTGAGGAATATACTTGTACCAACATTGCATTAGCCGATTTAGACATCCTTTTCATTCGCAGATTCGAGATTTTTCTAAAAACAAAATATAAGATTGATCACAATACCATAATGAAACACCTTAAACAGTTGAAAAAGGTCATTCATTTTGCAATGGAATTGGGTTATTTAGACAGAGACCCTTTTCTCCAGCATAAAACTACCTTTAAACAATCATTCAGAGGGTACTTAACTTCTGATGAATTACAACGGATAGAAGCCCACAAATTCAGAATCAAAAGATTAGATCAAGTTCGAGATGTTTTTGTGTTTGTCTGCTATACCGGACTTTCATATTCGGATTTGGATATGCTCGTCCCAGAAAGCATTACGAAGGGTATCGACGGTAAAAACTGGATCATTTACGAACGGAAAAAAACAGGAGTTCGGGCAAGTATTCCATTGTTACCACCTGCTCAGGCCATAATTGATAAATATAAAGACGATCCGGAATGCCTTTTAGAAAATAAGTTATTGCCTATTAAAAGCAACCAAAAGTTAAATTCTTATCTGGCTGAAATCGAAGAACTTTGTGAAATTGAAAAACATATTACTATGCACCTTGGGCGTCACACCTTCGCTACAACTGTAACTTTAACCAACGGCGTGCCAATTGAAACCGTTTCGAAGATGCTTGGGCACACCTCCCTTAAGACTACCCAGATATATAGCAAGGTGGTGGATACTAAAACATCGCATGACATGGGAAAAGTTGCTGAAAAACTACTTCAGCGAGAGGTCAGTTGATTTACTGAAAAAATGTTCATAGCTTGGGTGTGTCAAAATATTCAGGCTATGAACCCATTTGAATCTACGATTGAATCCCCGTTGCAGTTTTTATTTGCATACATTAAGTATGAAGGTGAATCATATTTGCATAAACAATTTGTAAGTGCTAAAGAAATTGACTTTAGATATAATCCGGAAGGAGACGTTATTTATGTCCAAAAAATCTTACCAAGACACCAAACCAAAGGTGAAGTTTTAGACGAAGAAAAAAATATATGCGAATATGAATTAACTTTCGTTGAATTTGTTCAAAATGAGTTTGAATGTCAATATAAAATTTCAAAAAGACTTATTGATGATCGTAGTGGGTTAAATGGGGATGATCAGGATAAGAAACTGTATAAACAAATTCTAGTTAACTGCTTGGAAGCGCAAAAATATATTGACTCCTTACCAGATCTAAATTTTATAACTGAAATTAATCAATTCATTCGTAGAACATTGAGTCATGTGTATCGAAAATTTGATATTTACCACTCCAAGTTGCCAGAGATTAAGCTTGTGAAGAATTATTACCTTGCAAAAAGTAATTCCAACATTACTGGATTTAGATTGAAAGGCGAAGTACGTTCAACCCGACAATTTCGTATTTTTGTAGATTATTTATTCCGGAAGCAATTTGTGACAACAAAAACTAATACAGTGTCAATTGAAATTTTCTTGAAAGGTGGTTTCCCAAAAAGTAAAATCGATTGGTGTAAAGATCTTCATGAGTTAAAGTTCTTCATTGATGAAATGCTTAATGCCAAAATCCTTGAAAAGAATCCGGGACAGCCGTGGAAATATTTTGATCAAATATTCACAAAAAATGGTGTTCAACTACCTATTAATTGGCAAAAAAACCACAACAAATTAAAAGATCCAAGCAAAAGACAAGCAATTATTGACCTCTGTAGTATACTGGTTCCCCGAAAATAAATTCCATTTAATTTTCTTCGACAAAAAATGCGGA
>JAUYEQ010000719.1 GCA_030691295.1 Bacteroidota bacterium | reverse complement strand
GGCCCGAAGACCTTCTTTTTCGCTGCCGGTATTTTGTAATGAGATTGCACTTATTCCGTAGTGTAATAAATTGTGTAAAAGCTCACTTCCTGTCATTCCCGGATATCCGATGGTGAAATAAAAACCATCGGCAATAGGTTCGTCGCCATCTTTCCCGTATACGATTTCAAAACCATTGGAAGTAAACAGATCCTTCATTATTTTGGCTTTCCGTCCGTATTCTTTTACGTCTTCAATAAAATTGAATTCCCCGTCGCTTGCTGCTTTTAACATGGCTGCCAAAGCATGTTGGGTTGAATGGGTAATTCCGGAAGAAAGTGCGTATAAAACCTGCATCACGATCACGAAACCGAATGGTTTGTTACCAAAACGGGTTCCCAGATTCTCATATTCCCGGTTCCACAAAGCGTTCGAAATAGCCATCATGGCGCCGCGCTGACCGGCATACGAGAAAATTTTTGATGCGGAAATAAACAGCACGTAATTTTCAGTGTATTTCGCCACGGTTGGCTGATAGGGCGGTTTGCCTGGTGTAAATAAATCTTTCCTGAAATCCATTCCGAAATAGGCGAGGTCTTCCATCACGATCACATCGTATTTGGTCGCCAGTTCACCGATAATCTGCAATTCTTCTTCCGTAAAACATATCCAGCATGGATTGTTAGGATTGGAATAAACCACCGAATTGATGTTCCCTTTCGAAAGGTAGCTTTCAAGTTTGTCCCGAAGTTTTTCGCCCCTGAAATTAAAAATATCAAAAGTGTCGAATTTGTGGCCCATCACCACCATTTGTTGTTTCTGTACCGGAAATCCGGGATCGAGGAAAAGTGTGGTATCTTTTTGTTTGTCAACATTGCCAGCCACTAAAAAAGCAGCATAAGTTCCCTGCATCGATCCGGTGGTTGGAATACAACTTGCCGGTTCAACATCAACATCCATGAACATTTTGATAAAACGGGAAGCTTCGGATTTGAGCGGTTTGATGCCGTCCATCATTGGATAAATGGATGCTACGCCCGACTGAAGTGCCTTTATCTCGGCATCGACACCCACCTGAGCAGCGGGCAATCCCGGGACGCCCATTTCCATGCGTATGAATTTTACTTTGCTCTCTTCTTCAATGAAATTGACTAATGCTACAATTTCTCTGATAGAAGCTTTTCCAAGGTCTTTTATATGAAGTTGATCGGTGAATTTTTTTACAATTTCCTGACTGACCGGAGTGTTGTTCATGGCTAAATATCGGATTATGTGGGTAAAAGTAGATAAAGTATTTTCAATATTTCAGTTGCGAAATGGGTATTGCACAACACATATCGCAATTCGAAATAACTTGAAAGCTTCGAAATTGAAATTGAAAGTTTGCAACCCTTTCATGTTTTGAATTGACAGAAATTCAGGCAAAAAGTTGAACCTGTATTTTGTCATGTTTGAGGAAATTACAGTCCGAATGCTGGTTTAATGTCATTTACCCAGTTGGAAACACGTTCGTCGGTCAGTTCGGGTTGAAAATCTTCATCAATCGGAAGGCCGATGAACATTCCGTCGAAAATGGCTTCCGATTCCTCAAATTCGTATGACGCCGGATCAACTTTCCCGACAATGGTTGCGCCGTTTTTCAGGAGTTGTTTTGCCAGAACGCCCATCGCATTTACAAAATGGTTCGCATAAGTAACAGAGTCGCCCAACCCAAAAATGGCAACCGTTTTTCCTGAATAATCTACTTTGCTGATGTTGGGGAAAAACTTGCTCCAGTCGGTATTTGAAAAGTCCGAATCCCAGGTTTCTTTCCCAACAGTTGAGATTCCGAAGATGATTTTGTCATAACTTTCCAGATTTTCCGCACTGGCATCGTTTACCGAAATCATATCAATATTTTGTTCGCCCAAAGCGGTTTTTACTTTTTCGGCAACACGGTTAACGGAACCTTTTAAAGGTCCGAAAAATAATCCAATTTTGCTCATATTCTATATTTTTACTGATTGTGAATTGCTAATTCTCCCCGAACATATTCCCCTAAAACCGAAAGACTTGAAACGTTTTTCAGGATAGCATGAAGGGCTTTTTCATAATTGTCCAGTGAATCCCATTCCACATCAACATGAAATGTGTATTCGTTCGGTTTGCCAATAATTGGAACCGATTGTATTTTGGTCAGGTTGATCTGATTTTCAGCAAATGTATTCAACACATTGGCCAATGCACCGTAATAATGGCCAACTTCAAAACACAGCGAAGCTTTGTTGGCCAATTCGTTGGGTCTGGCATGTTTTGATAAAATCAGAAAACGCGTATAATTTTTATTGTTGGTTTCGAGGCCAGTTTCGAGCACTTCCAGTTCGTAAAGGTCTGCAGTTCTCTGATTGCCAATCGCTGCCGAATCCATTAATTTTTCATCATGAACCAGTTTTCCTGAGGCAGCGGTATCCTGATTTTCAATTAAACGAACCTCCGGAAAGTTCTTTTCGAGGTATTCGGCACATTGTTTAATGGCAATCGGATGCGAATAAATGGTTTTAATATCGGCTTTGGTCACGCCCGGATTGGCCATCAGTTTCATCTGTATGTGAATGTAAATTTCGCCGATAACCTTCAAATGATAATCGCGGATTAAAGCATAATTCTGCAACAAACTACCGGCAATCGAATTCTCGATGGCCATTACCGCAATGCTAACCTGATCAGTATCAATTAAATTACAAACACTTGTAAACGATTTGCATTCAACAACCTCAATTTCATCCTCGAAAAATCCTCTTGCAGCATCTTCGTGAAATGAACCCGCAATTCCCTGTATCGCTATTTTTTTCATTTTCAGTATAAAATTAAAATCCCGGACAAAGCCGGGCCAAATTACGCAAAATATACTTATATACCCAAGTCGTATTTAACTTTCATATTAACAAACCAATTTGTCTATCAGTTTTTAAAATTGAAAACCAAAATTGAAGTGCAAGTCTAAATAACTTGCCGGACCGGTAATATAAAAGGCAGTTTCCTGTTTAACTGTAGAAGCAACATATTTCAAGCCTGCATTGATGTCGATAAAAAAATGATTCAAATTAATATGTCTTCCAACTCCTGCACCAGCACCGTAATAATTTCCTTCAGGAATTTCACTGACTGACAGAAACCCTGAACCCTGTGCTTCCAGGTGCTCCTGATGCCCGGCAATTAATTTAGTATAGAAGAAATTCACAGCTTTCTTCGTCGGCTGCGGAATGGAGTATTTTCTCCATTCAAGTCCGAATTGTGTTCCGGGATAACTCGGAATAGAACCGTAGTAACGAATGGCACCAAAAAGAAATCCCATTCGATTTGCCCGATATTCAACTTTTCCTCCGACTTTTTGTATGAGTCCCAATGGATTGTAAATATGAAGTGCAATGGTTGGTTCCTGGCAATAAATATGGCCAAGGAAAATAGCGGAAAAGATAGTTGTTACAATTAACTTTTTCATGTATTGTGAAGATTACCCTATGAATATAATTGTAAACAATACCTGTAAAGTGTATAAGTTGAGGAATAATGTGTATCCCTAAATCTTATACATTTTGCTGGCGCTTACCAATTCGATTTTATGTGCCTGAAGTACTTCAATGCATTTTTGGATGTTGTCGGGTTTCAGTACGATATTGGCTGTTTTGTTGTCCATCGAATAGGCGTACAGATACTCAATAAAAACGCTTTCGCCGGAAAGGATATTCAGCGCCCGTGCCAAAGCTCCCGGTTCATTCGGGCTATTCAGGCAAATTACGTCGGTCAGCCTGACCGAAAATTCAGCTTCTTTCAGTATTGCAAGCGCTTTTTCGGGTTCCGAAACGATCATTCGTAAAATGCCAAATTCGGATGTGTCGGCCACACTCATTGCTGACATGTTGATACCTGCATTACCCAGAATCTGAGTAACTTCGTTCAGCCTTCCGGTTTTATTTTCCAGAAATACGGATAGTTGTTTTATAATCATTTTAATTTCCTCCTACAATTTACGGTTGTCAATTACACGTTTTGCTTTTCCGGCGGTGCGTTCAATGGTTTTTGGTTCTACCAGTTTCACATCCACTGAAATGCCCAATGTACTCTGAAGTTTATGTGTTATCTTTTTGCGCAATGCTTCCAGTTGTTTAATCTCGTCGGAGAAGAACTGCTCCTGAACTTCTACCATGAGTTTGAGCGTGTCAAGGTTTCCTTCACGTTCAACGATCAGCAAATAGTGAGGAGCGGTTTCGCTCATTTCGAGCAGCACGCTTTCAATTTGCGATGGGAATACGTTTACGCCGCGGATGATGAGCATATCGTCGCTGCGGCCTTTGCATTTTTCCATACGAACCAGTGTTCGGCCGCAGGCGCATTTTTCGTAATTCAGTCGGGTAAGGTCGCGTGTGCGGTAGCGAATAAGCGGAATTCCTTCCTTGGTAACAGTTGTAAAAACCAGTTCGCCGATTTCGCCCGCTGGCAGCGGTTGCAAGGTTTCAGGATCAACAATTTCAGGAATAAAATGATCTTCGTTGATGTGCATTCCAACCTGATGCTCGCATTCGCACGAAACGCCCGGACCGATAATTTCGCTCAATCCATAAATGTCAATGGCTTTCAGTCCCAGTTTTTCTTCAATCTCTTTACGCATATTTTCGGTCCATGGCTCAGCGCCAAAAATTCCGACACGCAATTTCAGGTCTTCTTTTTTAATTCCGGCAGCCTCCATTTCTTCAGCCAGATAGAGCGAATAAGATGGAGTACAGGCAATTACGCTGGTTCCGAAATCCTGCATAAGTTGCAGTTGTTTCTCCGTATTTCCTCCTGAAATAGGGATCACCGAAGCGCCGAGGTTTTCACATCCGTAATGTAAACCCAATCCTCCGGTGAAAAGTCCGTAGCCATAAGCTACCTGAACAATGTCATCGCGGTGAACACCTGCCATGCAAAGCGAACGGGTCACTACTTCCGACCAGCTGTTGAGGTCTTTGCGTGTGTAACCTACCACTGTTGGTTTTCCGGTTGTTCCTGAAGATGCATGAATGCGCACAATTTCGCTCATCGGAACGGTAAACATTCCGAAAGGGTAATTATCTCGCAAGTCGGTTTTAATTGTAAAAGGCAGTTTGCTTAAATCGTCAACCGATCGAATGTCGTCGGGAACCAGGCCGGCTTCCTGCATTTTTTGGCGATAGCTGGGCACATTGTGGTAAATTCTATTGACTGTTTCTTTCAGCCTTTCAGATTGAATGGAGCGCATTTCTTCGCGGCTCGCACATTCTATTTTTTCGTTCCAGATCATCTTATTTTTCGAGATTTTTTAAGTGCAATGTTAATATTTGAATCCAACCGAATTGGAGCGTGAAATTATTTTTTTTGTTGAACCCACTTCGGGGTTCGGTTTCAGTGATTATATCATCCACGGGTTTGCACCGTTCGACTGAGCTCACGACGAAGCCCGTGGTTATTCTTATTAAATCCTTTCAGGATTTTGTTCTACATAACCACGAAAGTGGTTTAATTTGAATAGCCCCGTACAAAGTGCGGGGAAAAGCGATAGAGTAAAATAAGAACCCCGAAGAGGGTTCAATAATATTTAAAATCAAACACATAAAACTACAAATAAAGTAATCAAACGTAGTCCGTCATAATCAGTGATTTCCGTATATTAATTCATCGGGCATGATGTTCAGTCCGGCCTGCAATAGTTTTAGCCTTTCATCCGCAACATCTTCGGTATCGATTACAAAGTAGGCATTTTCATCTCCATAACCCGATCGTCCGTAGGCATTGGTGAAGTTGACCCCGGCTTTGACAATTTCCTTTAGCAGATCATCCAGTCCGCCAGGCTGATCGATCATTTCTATAACAACAATTTCGCGCAGTGCTGCCGACAAACCGTTGTCGATCAACTCTTCAATGCGCTGACGCTGTTCTTCGGTGTGAGGTTCGGCGCCAATCACAAAAGTATGCAGTTTGGTATCTTTTCGCGGGTCAAATCCTTCTTCCTGAAAAACTTCAAACAAGCGGTTCAGGTAGCTCGGAATGGCATGAGCCACCGTGGTGCCGTAATCCTGCATCAGTTTGATCTGTCGCTGACTGTTTCCGGCTCCGGCAGGAATATTCAGACAGCCCAGGCGTTCAATTCCATACTGAAATCCGAGGCCTCCTGTAAACAAACCGTATCCGCAA
>JAUYEQ010000718.1 GCA_030691295.1 Bacteroidota bacterium | reverse complement strand
GCGTTCGTTTTGATACTTTTGCTTCCTGTTGAATACGGTTCCAGATTTCGTAAGTCTCGTTTAATCCAAGTTTTTCTTCCCTTGAATGAAATAAGTTGAAAACAAGTGTTGCTTCTCTTATTTCAGCTTTTTTATATGGATATGCTTTCAGAAACCCATTCCAAAAATCGTTTTCAGTTTGAGTTGGGTTAGTTAGCCATCTCAGAAAACTTTCATCATTCAAAAAATCAACCGCTGTATAATCCCTGTACTTCTCCATGATTTGTAATTTCTACCCGGAAAAGACACGGACTTGATTTTTGTTGATGCGATTTTTTAACTTTTTTTAATGTTCAAAAACAGGTTTCCTTTATTGATGGAGGATATAGAACAAAATTTGATTGATTTTTTTGTTGGGAACCTGAATAATTTCGCGAAGTTTTTCGATTGCCCGGTGAATAAGGGCACGCGATGATTGATAATTGAGATTGAGAAGGAAGGATATTTCTTCGTATTCGAGACCACGGTTAAACCTGAGGTAAATGGCTTCCTTTTGTCGGTCGGTCAGCGATAGCATGGCCTCCGATAGCAATAATTTTTTCTCTTCGTTCAAATCGTGCAACTGATCGTCCATGTTTTCAGCCCAGCGCAGGTCAAATGGAAAATCCTGATCGGTAAGTAAGCTGGTTGGATGATTGGCAATTTTAAGTTCCCTGATAATTTTCCGCTTCAGCGATTTAAGCAGATAAAGCCTGATATTGTCGGTTTCGCCCAAACTACTTCTGGTTCGCATTAAGGAACAAAATACTTCCTGAATACAATCTTTAACCAAATCTCTGTCAACAGTAAAGCGGCATCCGTAATCGAACAATGCATTGGAGTGCTGCAAATAAATGAGGCTTAAAACCTGATTGTCACCTTTCAGGAATCTTGACCAGATTAAACGTTCGTCATCTTTATTTTCAACCGAATACATTTTCAAAACAGGTTTAGTGGCGGCCAAATTTAGGAATAAAAAATCGGATTTAGATGTGTTGTCAATCATATAAGTTCAAAACAGGTTTAGCAATCGATTGCGGTAAATGTGTCAAAACTACGCTTATATCATTAAATGCGAACATAAAAAAGCCGGGATGGCTAATCCCGGCTTCATCTGTTTGCTGTTTAATTGTACTCATGTTTCAAGTGGTAATTCAGACTTGAACTACCGAATAACGGCTCAAAACATTATTTATTCTCCTCAGCCTCTACTTCAACCTTAATTTCTTTGCCCTTTTTATCATTCAATTCGATTTTCTTCTCTGTAATCCTCATTTTCCGGTTGTTGTCCTCAAATTCCTTGATATGCACAGGCGCTTCCGGAGCCATAGGTTCATCACCGACTTCAAAATCAAAAGTCATATTTTCAGAATCTTGCGATTTTTCCCGAATGATTTCGATCTTTTCGCGGTTGCCGCATAAATTCTTTTTCTTAAAGGATATGATATTCGGATCATTCAAATCTATTATCCGGCCTGAATTCGCCCCGTTCATCATTTTCATATGACGCACAGGCGGCATAGGAGGCATAGGAGGCATTGGCGGAAAATGTTTGTAGATCATTACCTTTTCCTTTCCATCTCTACGATCAACTTTTACATCAATGTTGTGCATTTTATCGAATCCCGAAGGGCTGAATCTTTTGATGTGCATAGCCGGTCCGATTGTATCGCCGTTCCAGATAAAAACATCGTTACCGGTTAGAACAGTATCGAGTTCCATTTTTTTGCCATTTTCAATTTTCGTCATTTTAACGTGCCGGGTTTCTTTTGTTTCCTTCGTGTTTTGAGCGATGACTGGCGATGAAAGTAAAAATGTTGCCAATCCCATTCCCAATAATGCAAATGTGTTTTTCATGGTTGTATAATTTTAGTGAAATGATTTCTGAAACAAAGATACGTTTGCTTCTGTCAAACAATGAGTTAATGACAGGTTAAAATCCGTTAACAAAAAGTTAAAGTCCTGTGAACGCTGTTTTTAATGATTATCTTTGGACTATGAATAAAAAAATTATCACCGGATTGATTGCACTGATGGGTATTTCGATTATCGGAATCATCATCATACAATTGGTATGGATGAACAATGCCATCCGTGTCAAAAATGAGTTGTTCGACCGCAGCGTGAACGAAGCCCTAACCAGCACTACCAACCGGCTTGAAACCATGCAGGACTTCCGGATGATCAATCATTTTGCTTTCAACGATTCTATGCACTTCCGCGGAATTGCTCCGTTTCCACCTGTACCGCCAAATTTTTCAAAAAGGGCGCCAGGGAGGATTATAATTCCGAAAAAACCTTCGGCAAAACAGATTGAAATGATCGTAAAAGCCGGCAGAAACAGGAATGGATTTCAGTACCAAATTTCAACGAAGGGTGATAGTTTAAATTCAGAAATAGAAAATATCGTTGTTATTAATTCTGATAGTATCATCCAAAATCTGGGATCGGTTTATGCGCATGGAATTAACAAGTTCGATTCTTTGGTTGGGCAATTCCAAACCTGGACCGACTCGGCAGGGAAGCTGAAACAACGCATGGAATTTAAAACGCGTCAAATGAAGCGGCTTGCCGATAAAGCGGTTCATGAAATTTCGACCTGGGAAGAAGATGTTCCGATAGAACGCGTGAATGAGGTATTAAAAAAAGAACTCGAAAACCGGAATATTCCAATTCCATTCGAGTTGGGCATCATTAAGGATTCGATTTTTACCGACAAATCAGTTACTGCAGACACTTTGCTCTTGAGTAACAGTAATTACAAAGTCAACCTTTATCCCCACGGTATTTTTCAAAAGAACGCACTCCTGTCGGTTTATTTTCCTGAAAAAGAATCATTTATATACAAAACGCTGAATTGGTTGTTGCTCATGTCGCTGTTTTTTTCTGTCATTGTTTTGGTCACTTTTGGGGTCAGTATTTATTTTATCCTGAAGCAAAAGAAAATTTCGGAGATGAAATCTGATTTCATTAACAACATGACACACGAATTTAAAACGCCCATCGCGACCATTTCCGTGGCTGCCGATTCTATTACCAATCAAAAGATTATTGAAAATCCGGAGCGTATCAGGTTTTATACTGAAATGATTAAAAAGGAAAATGCACGGATGAACCAACAGGTTGAAGACATTCTGACCATTGCCCGGCTCGAAAAGAAAGATTTCGAATTTAACTGGAAAGCCTTTAACTTACATGAGGTGATTGAAGACGCCATCGAAAGCATTGTGCTTCAGGTAGAGAAAAAAGGCGGTTCCGTAACCAGTGAACTGATTGCAGCAAATCCGGTGGCAACAAGTGATTCAAGCCATTTTGCCAATCTGATTTACAATTTGCTCGACAATGCCAATAAATACTCATCGGTTGCTCCTGAAATAAAAATCTCAACCAGCAATACTGGCAAAGGGGTGCTGATCGTGGTTGAAGACAAAGGAATTGGCATGACAAAAGCGGTTCAAAGCCGTATCTTCGAGCGTTTTTACCGGCAAACCAGTGGAAATATCCATAACGTGAAAGGTTTCGGATTGGGATTGAGCTATGTTAAAGCCGTCGTCGAAGCCAATCGCGGAAGCATCAACGTACACAGCGAACCCGGAAAAGGAAGCAAATTTGAAGTGTTTATCCCATTTATCCGAGAATAAAATGACAGCAAAACCACGAATATTTTTAGTTGAAGACGATCTTAGTTTCGGCGCTGTTTTAAAATCATACCTCGAAATAAGTGATTTTGAAGTTGATTGGGTGGACGACGGGCTTCACGCAGTTTCTACATTCACAAAAGCCAGTTTTGATATCTGCATCCTGGATGTAATGTTGCCCAACGTTGACGGGTTTACGATTGGCACTGAAATCAGGAAAATAAATTCCGGCATACCGATTCTGTTTCTCACAGCCAAAAACCTTCGCGATGATGTATTAAAAGGTTACCGGATTGGCGCCGACGACTACATCACAAAGCCATTCGATACCGAAGTTCTGATATTTAAACTCAAGGCCATCCTGAAAAGGCAGTCAGGAATGCAAACCAAAGAGTCGGACTTTTATCAGATTGGCAGCTATCAGTTCGATTTCAAACTGCGCACTGTCGAGCATGAAGGTTCAAAACAAAAACTATCGCCCAAAGAAGCCGAATTGCTCAAAATGCTGTGCGATAACCAAAACGAACTATTGCCCCGCGAAACGGCACTCAAAAAAATATGGGGCGACGACGGATATTTTACCGCCCGAAGCATGGATGTCTATCTCACAAAAATCAGGAAGCTCTTTTCCGAAGATCCTTCGATTGAAATCCGCAACATTCACGGAAGCGGTTTTATGCTTGAAATAAAAAAATCTTAATCACATCATGCTGTTGCCCAGTTTTTATACCTTTGCGCCCTCGAAAGAAAAATTCTTCAGATGGCACATGTTAATTCCATTGAGATTAAAGAGTTTGAAACCATTATCGTTGGAAGCGGTTTGGCTGGGCTGACTGCGGCTTTTCATGCTTCAAAAAAGGGGAGTGTTGCCATCATTACAAAATCGCAGCTCGACATTAGCAATTCGTATTATGCACAAGGTGGCATTGCTGTTGTGATGGATGAAAATGATTCCTTCGAATCCCATATTCAGGATACACTGGTTGCCGGCCGTGGGCTTTGCGACCTTGATGCTGTGAAAATACTGGTTACCGAAGGACAGGCTTGCGTTCTGGAACTGATTCGTCTCGGAATGCAGTTTGACAAGGAGAACGGACACTTTGTTCAGGGACTTGAAGGTGGGCACAGCTTTCGCAGGATTCTTCATGCAGGAGGCGATGCAACCGGAAAGGGTCTTACAATGTTTATGCTGAAAAAAGTTCAGGAACAAAAAAACATACAGTCATTTGAATATACCACGGTGGGCGAACTTCTGGTCAGCAATCAGATTTGCGCAGGAGTTCAGGCATTCGATTTTGTGAGCAGCAAAAACATCGTTTTCAAATCAAAATCAACAATCATTGCAACTGGCGGATTATCCCGCATTTACGACCGTTCGACCAACCCACACACTGCCACCGGCGACGGGATTGCGCTTGCGTACCATGCCGGTGCAAAACTTTCCGACATCGAATTTATTCAGTTCCATCCAACGGCGTTGAGTATCCCCGGTGAAGAAGCATTTCTGATCAGCGAAGCTGTTCGCGGCGAAGGTGCCTGGTTGTTGAACCCAAAGGGCGAACGATTTATGCAATACATCCATCCGCTTGCAGAACTTGCCCCGCGCGATGTGGTAGCTTATGCCATTTACAATGAATTACAGTCGCATCAGACCGATTTCCTTTACCTCAGTTTAAAACACCTCAATCCTGAAATAGTAAAGAAACGTTTTTCGAACATCCATCAAACCTTGTTAAAATACGGTATCGACTTTACCCGCGACCTGTTGCCAATTTCACCGGCAGCACATTACATGGTCGGCGGTATCCAGACCGACTTGAACGGAGAAACCAACATCGAAGGGCTATTTGCTTGTGGAGAAGTCGCTTCGACTGGCGTAATGGGAGCCAACAGGCTTGCAAGCAACTCCTTGCTGGAGTGTCTGGTTTTCGGCAAGCGCGCAGCTGAAAAAGCAATGCAACGTGCTGATATACCAATAGATTTACCTGAATTAAACAGCATTCATGTTGATCAGGAAAATGAAAATATTTTTCTTGAAACAAAAAATAAAATTGCCGCATTGATGAGTAAAAAAGCCGGGATTGTGCGGTCGGCAGTAAAACTAGCGGAGGCAATTGAAGAACTGAATGCAATAAGAATTCAATTACCGCAAAAAATTAATGAATACAATCTTTTAAAAATCAAACACATTGCTGATATTTGCACCCTCATTTGCAAATCCGCATTAATCAGGGAAGAAAGCCGTGGTGGGCATATTCGGGAAGACTTCAAACCGGAAGATCCGAAGTTTTGCGCCCATCTGGTTCAGCAAATAGGTCAACCGTATATATTTCAGGAAATTCGCAACAAATAGTATGAACAAACAAGTAAGAAAAGCAGCACACACACTCATCGATCTAGCACTAATGGATGACGTTGGTGAAGGTGATATCACGACCAACAACATTGTTCCCTCTGAATCAAGGTGCAAGGCTAAAATGGTTGCCAAAGCTGATGGCGTTGTTGCCGGACTTCCAATAGCCGAAATGGTTTTCAGGAAGCTCGATCATGACCTGATTTGGAATGAACGGGTAGAAGAAGGCGCCAAGGTGAAAAATGGCGATGTGTTGGTAGAGTTTGAAGGAACTTACCGTGCACTGCTAACCGGAGAGCGGACAGCCCTTAACTTTTTACAGCGTTTGTCGGGAATTGCAACTATGTCAGCCAAATACGCCGATGCGGTTAAAGATTTCCAGACAGTGATTCTGGATACCAGAAAAACCTTGCCAGGGTTTAACAAGCTTGATAAATATGCGGTAAAAGCAGGAGGAGCCAGCAATCATCGTCATGGATTACACGACATGGCCATGATAAAGGACAATCACATTGAAGTGGCAGGTGGAATTGCAGCAGCAGTAAAAGCAGTCAGAAGCGGTGTTGATCATGGAATTAAGATTGAAGTTGAAACCACCAATCTGGAACAGGTTCAGGAGGCAATTGATACGAAAGTTGATATTATCATGCTCGACAACATGGACAATGAAACCATACGGAAGGCTGTTGAATTGATTGCAGGCCGTGCAAAAATAGAGGCTTCAGGAAACATCACCCTCGAACGCTTACGTGAAGTGGCGGCAACCGGTGTCGATTATATTTCAATCGGAGCGCTTACCCATTCGGTCACTGCTTTGGATATCAGCCAACGTATAGAAGACTAATCATTGATAAACCTCGTAATAGATATAGGCAATAGCAGAACAAAGATCGCTTTGTTCAACCAGCATGATCTGATGTTCAATGTTCCGATTGATCGTTTAACTGCCAGTCATGTATTGAAGCTTAAGGAGGATTATCCACAATTAAATAAGGTAATACTATCTTCAGTAAAACCATACGATGATGAATTAAAGCGTGTTTTGTCCGACGAATTTGATCAGTTTATTGAACTTGACCATCTGACAGAACTGCCGATAGAGAATTTGTACGAAACGCCAGAAACGCTTGGTAAAGATAGGATTGCAGCGGCAGTTGGAGCCAACGAACTCTTTCCTGATCAGAATTTGCTGATTATTGATGCAGGTACAGCCATTACCTACGATTTGGTTTCAGAAAAAAACCAGTTCATTGGCGGAAATATTTCACCGGGACTTGAAATGCGTTTCAAAGCCCTGAACCATTTTACAGGAAAGCTTCCTCTGGTTAATTACAGTGATGATTTTGAACCGGTTGGACGAAATACAATTGATGCAATCCGTGCGGGAGTCCAGAACGGGATTCTTTTCGAGATTGCACAAACCATTGATTTATTTAACAGAAATTATCAAAATTTACATATCATTATGACCGGGGGTGATTCTTATTTTTTTGATAAAAAATTAAATTATTCCATATTTGTACACTTTAATTTAACCCTCATAGGTTTAAACAGGATTTTGGAACACAATGCGAAAAAGAAATAATGCACTATCAGTCGTGATGGTTTTGATTATCTGCGGATTATCTGGCTTTGCGCAAAACAACAACACATCTTCTCCCTTTTCGAGATATGGATTAGGTGATTTACATCATTACGGCTATGGTCGCACCGCAGCAATGGGAGGCGCTTCTTTGGGAAGCCGGCATGCTGTGCAGATCAATTCGGCAAATCCCGCTTCTTATACGGCCAACGACAGTTTGTCTTTTGTTTTCGAATTCGGATTGGATGGTACGCTGTCCAACTACAAGAGCAATTTTGGAAATACAAAAACCGACGACATCAATTTCCGCTACTTTTCATTGAGTTGGCCAGTTACAAAATGGTTAGGCGGGGCAATGGGTATTCAACCTTTTTCCGATATGGGTTACGAAGTTGGATTTATAGATAGTCTTAGCAATGTTGGAAATACTTATAACAGTTATTTTGGTGAAGGATCCTCTTCAAAGGCTTTTTTCGGAGTAGCAGTCAGTCCCTTAAAAGGTCTTTCATTAGGGGCAAATCTGAATTATATTTTTGGCCGTATCAACAAAAATACGAAGCTGGAATTTGCAGATCCGACTGTCTTTTCACTTTCAAAAACTGAAAGCACCCGGCTTCGTGACTTCACACTTTCTTACGGGCTTCAATACGATTACAAATTAAAGCAAAACCAATATCTCACATTGGGGATCACATTTGAAAATAAATCCGACTTCACTGTTCTTTATCAATCTCTTACGTATAAAGAGATAGTAATCGGAACAACAAAATTTCAAGATAAACTAGATACCACCTATGCAGTAGAAGCTAAGAATATAATCGGAATGCCTTCAACATTTGGTATCGGAGTATCGTATAACAACATTAACAAACTCGAAATAAATGCTGATTATTACTATGCAGCATGGAGTAAAGCAACCTTTCTGGGTATCTCAGATCAGTTAATAACTGACAGGAATAGATTCTCGGCCGGATTTGAATACATTCCTGAAGCGTTTTCAATCAGGAGTTACTTGAAAAGAGTGAAATACAGGGCTGGAATTCATTACGAAAATTCATACCTGAAATTGAACAACCATCAGATAAGTGAGTTTGGCATAAGTTTTGGAGCAGGACTACCGTTCCCGAAATCAAAATCGACCGCAAATTTCGCATTTGAACTTGGTAAAAAGGGAACTACTGATTACGACCTTGCAAAAAACAATTACGCAAAATTTAGTATATATTTAAATTTTTACGACTATTGGTTCATTAAGCGTAAATTTGACTAGAAAAAGTGAAACCTTATAAAAATTACTATAATGAAAACGTTCAAATCAAAATCAATTTTCCTTACACTGGCTGTTGCTGCATTGATTTCATATTCGGCAGTTGCACAACGTGTCGTTAAGGGAACTGTTTACAGGGAAGGCAAAGTAGCTGCAGGGGTAACCGTTGAAGCTCACAGGTCAAACGAGGTATTTAGGACTAGCTTTGATGGTGTTTATGAAATTAAAGTTCCTGATAAATCTAAATTCCTGAAATTTACATTTATAGATGATTCACGGAAACTTGACATTGAAACCAATACCAGCAATGTTATTGATTTCAGTTTCGATGGAGCAATTCCTGATGCTGCAGAAGTTAGCGAGTCGGGTGCGATATTAAAAACATCCGCCGAACTGATTGCTGCTAAAGACAAGGATTTCATGAGTTTTTACACACTGGAGAAACAGTTTTACGACCAAAAAGACTATAAGTCAGCTCTTGGAATGTGGAGAAAACTTTACAGAACTTATCCGTTATCAACTATCAATATTTATTTGCATGGTATAACCATGTATCAAAGCCTGATTGAAGGGACTAGTGATCATGACGTTAAACATAAATATGTTGATACTCTTATGCAGGTTTACGATCGCAGAATTAAATATTTCGATCAGAAAGGTTACATATTAGGCCGTCAGGGGACTGATTATCTGAAATATAAACTTGACAATGAAAATATAACCGATGCTGAGAGAAAACCAATACTAAAGAAAGGTTATAATTATCTTGAAGAATCAGTTAAACTTCAGGGACTTGAATCAGAAGCACCGGTTCTTATTCTGTTGATGCAATCAACTCGTGGACTATTTGGTCTTGGCGAACTGGGAAAAGAAAAAGTGATCGAGAATTATGACTTGGCCTCAAAAATTATTAGTAGCGCTCTTGCAAAAGATCCTGCAAACAACAATTTCATCATAGCACGCGACAATGTTGAACAGGTTTTCCAATCGAGCGGAGCTGCTGATTGTGAAGCATTGATCAGTATTTATACTCCAAAATTCGATCAGGTTGCCACCAATATCGACGATCTTAAAAAAATGATCAGGTTGCTTGACCGTCAGAAATGTGATGCGAGCCCATTGTATGCAAAAGCTGCCGATAAACTTTATCATCTTGAACCGTCAGCCGAAGCCGCCTATAACATGGCCCGTATGTATATAAAAGCTGATCAGCATAGTAAAGCCCAGGATTATTACAAATTGGCAATCGATGCTGAAAAAGATCCGTTGAACCTTTCAAAATACTATTACGAACTGGCAACTTTGAACTTCTCAAGCAGTCCGCAAACTGCAAAGACTTATTTAAAGAAATCCATCGAAAACAATCCTTCTTTCGGAAAATCATACCTTTTACTGGGCGATGTTTATGCTCATAACAGCAAATCGTATGGAGACAATGATTTTGAACGCTCAATGGTATTCCTGGTTGCAGTTGATTATTTCGCTAAAGCAAAAAGGGCTGATCCATCAGTAGAGGCTGAAGCAAACGAAAAGATTTCTCTTTATTCACAATATTTTCCTGCAAAAGAGGATATCTTCTTCAACGGCTTAACAGTTGGTCAATCTTATTCAGTTGGCGGTTGGATTGGCGAAAGCACAACTATCCGCGAGAAAAGATAGCAACATGATTGTTGCCTGACATATTGAAAGCATTGCATTTCCTTTTCACCGAAATGCAATGCTTTTCTTTTATTACCTTTTTATTCATAGCTTTGCCCCATCAATCAGAAGCAAAAACCACATTTGAATTAATTAATTCTGATTTTCTTTTTTACAACAATGAGCTTCAGGAAAGTTTTTAAAAATCTTTATTTGTCAGGCAGTTACGATTCTTCTCAAAAGATAAAAATTGCATCTCTGATCATTGCAATCAGCGGGTTGCTCATTTCTTGTGCAAACGATATTGAAAAGGTTAAAATATATTCAGTTACCGATATAGTGCCAAGTCTTACAGCCGAAGGTTATGAAATGCTTTACTCCGATTCAACCGTTATAAGGTTTAAGCTTCAGACTCCGGCGCTCCTAAGGCACGATAATGAAAAGGAACCCTATACCGAATTTCCGTTAGGCGTAAATATTATTAAATACGATGCCAACATGAATGTAATTTCAAGTATTAATGCACTTTATGCCAAAAATTTTGATTCGGACGATCGGTGGGAAGTAAAGAACAATGTAGTGGCAGTGAATCTGAAAGGAGATACCTTGAAAACAGAATACCTTGTATGGGATCAGAAAAAGGGCAAAATTTTCTCCGACCAATTTGTTAAAATCATTCAGAAAGACCAGATTTATACCGGAGTTGGATTTGAATCCGATCAGGATTTTTCTTCCTATAAGATAAAGAATCTGAAAGGCCAGATGTACGTTGATGTAGATGATAAATAAAACTTCCTATGGATCTGCTTCTCATCATATTTATTACCATCTTTTTCTCAGCCTTTTTCTCCGGAATGGAAATTGCTTTTATCTCGGCCAACAAACTCCGGCTCGAACTTGATAAGAATCAAAACTTCTTATATTCGAAACTTATTACGATTTACACGCAAAATCCGGCACAGTTTATTGCCACAATGCTCATCGGGAATAACATTGCATTGGTTATTTATGGTATTGCCTTTGCCCGGTTGCTAGAACCTGCTTTTAATGAATACCTTCCAAACTCGCTGGTTCTGCTTGTTCAAACACTCATTTCAACCATTATTATCCTGGCAACAGCAGAATATTTGCCTAAAATGTTTTTCAGGATCAATCCAAATGGGTTACT
>JAUYEQ010000717.1 GCA_030691295.1 Bacteroidota bacterium | reverse complement strand
CTTGCAGTAATCAGTTTCATGCTATTTTTCCTGATGTGGTTTATTCTGGATAATTACACCGATTCGAATGTTCCGGTTGCTGATTCGCTGGCGACTTCGTTCAGCATTGTTGCAACCTGGATGCTCGCCCGAAAAATTCTGGAACATTGGGTGGTATGGATTTTTGTGGATGCATTCTCCATCGGGCTGTTTTGGTACAAAGAACTTTATCCAACCGTCATTTTGTTTGTAGTTTACACCATCATGGCAGTCATCGGATACATTGAATGGAAGAAAGAGATGGTAGCGGAAAAGGAGTAGGTTGGTTTTCTCATCTTCTTCTGTACTTTTGCACCCTTGCACAAAAGCATGAACCTACGCAGTAAACAGATACGAATAGCCATTACCGGTCCCGAATCAACCGGTAAAACCACCTTGGCAAAACAACTGGCCGAATTGTACAATGGCCGTTACATTCCTGAATTTGCCCGTGAATATGTGGAAAAACTTCCCCATCACTATACATTCGATGATGTTGAAGCAATTGCAAATACCCAGATTGATCAGTACCAGTCAACAAAATCAGGTTCAGAACAAATGTTTTTCTTCGATACCTGGCTTATTATTACCAAAGTCTGGTTCAAATGGGTTTTCGGTCGGACTCCGGAGTGGTTGGAAGATAAGATTCACGAATGTCCGGTAGATTTGTTCCTGTTGTGCCGGCCTGATTTGCCTTGGGAGGCTGATGCTGTTCGGGAAAACGGAGGTGAAAACCGACTGAAATTGTACGATCAATACCGGAATGAACTGAACCTTTATGGTTTTAAATACGTTGAAATCGGCGGGAGTGGGGAAGTCCGTCTGCAATCAGCGATTGATGCGATTAATAATAATTGCCAGTTGTAGTGAAACTTTCAGTCTTTTAGTTTGATATCACTTTCAAAAGTGTGATTTTTGTCAGTAATTAAAAACCCGAGCAAATGTATTCAGAAAAGAATTTCGAACATAAAATGAGCCGTGCTGTTGAGCAGCTGGCCGATCCGAAATCATACAGCATGGTTTGTCACGAACACCGCATGGGCGAACCTTTACCATCGATTGAACAACTTGGCAAAATTGTTGGGTTGATCCGTGAGATTCTGTTCCCCGGATACTTCGGAAATACCAGTCTGCGGGCAAATACAATCAAACATTACGTAGGTGTAAACATCGACGAACTGTTCGAATTGTTGTCGGAACAGATTTTAGCCGGATTGTGTTTTACCTGCGCGAACCCTGAACAGGTTGACATGCAGGAGCGTTCCAAATTTGCACAGGGGCTTGCTTCCGATTTTATAGCATCGCTTCCTGAAATCCGGAGGCTGCTGATAACCGACGTTGAAGCGGCATACCTCGGCGATCCTGCTGCCAACAACCGAAGCGAAGTAATTTACTGTTACCCTGCCATCAGGGCAATCAGCAATCACAGGGTTGGTCATCAGTTGTTAAATCTGGGAGTTCCGCTAATTCCCCGCATTATTTCCGAAATGGGACATTCCGAAACCGGCATCGACATCCATCCCGGAGCACAGATCGGCGAATCGTTTACCATCGATCATGGTACCGGTGTTGTGATCGGCTCGACGACAATTATCGGAAAGAATGTAAAACTTTATCAGGGAGTTACCCTCGGGGCAAAAAGCTTTCCTTTGGACGAAAATGGCAACCCGATCAAGGGTATTCCCCGCCATCCGATCGTTGAGGACAATGTGATCATTTATGCACAGGCTACCATTTTAGGCCGCATACGCATTGGCGCTAATTCAGTAATCGGAGGAAACGTATGGGTTACCAATAGTTTGCCGCCAAATTCAAAACTTGTTCAGTTTAAAGCCAAAGAAGCCGATTTTAACGATGGCGCGGGAATTTAGAAGTTTCAGGTTTCATGTTTCAAGTTCCAGGTTGTATGCCTTGATCATCAGTGATGGGATTTGATTCTTATTTTTTTATTCGATATTCAATATTGGACATTGAATATTGGTTATTATTAAACTTTAGTCCTTCATATAAAAAATCATATTGCCTTGAAAAAACAAAAATACACCGCCACAACACTGGCCGGATTGGAAGAAGTACTTGCACAGGAGTTGATCGAAATTGGAGCTGATGAAGTTCAGATAGGCCGTCGGTCGGTGTATTTCAGCGGAGATTTAAAGTTGCTGTACAAAGCAAATTATTGCCTGCGCAGCGCTTTGCGGATTTTACTTCCGATCGATAACTATAAAATTCACTCGGCGGATGATTTGTATCAGCGGGGAAAAAACTTCAAGTGGGAAGATTTGTTCGGCTGCGATCAGACCTTTGCCATTCAAAGTACTGTTTTTACCGATCTTTTCAACAATTCAATGTATGCCTCGCTCAAGTTGAAAGATGCGATTGTCGATCGTTTCCGGTATAAATTCGGAGAGCGTCCATCAGTGAATTCCAAAAAACCTGATATTCTAATTAACCTGCACATCAGCAACGAGTATTGTACCATTTCGCTCGACAGCAGCGGCGAATCGTTGCACAAACGTGGTTACAGGCTCGACCAGAACGAAGCGCCAATGAGCGAAGTGCTTGCCGCCGGCTTAATCCGGCTTTCAGATTGGGATCGTAAAAGCGACCTGATTGATCCGATGTGTGGTTCGGGCACAATCGCCATCGAAGCGGCAATGCTGGCCAATGGCATTTATCCCGGAAGTATCCGGAAAGACTTTTGTTTCCGTAACTGGCGAAATTTTAATCCTGAAATGTTCGCCCAAATGGAGGAAGAAGTTCAGCCAAATGGACTTCAGCCGGTGAGAATTTCAGCTTCAGATATTTCCCGCAGAAACATCGACATTGCTTACAAAAATGCCGAAGCTGCCGGGGTTTTGAAGCTTATTGACTTTAGAATTTCAGATTTCAAAGTGCTGGAACCAGCCTCCGAAAAGCCTTTCCTGTTGTTCAATCCACCGTATGGCGAACGTTTGACTCCTGATGATACCAATTTTTATTCGATGATTGGCGAACGGCTGAAACATCATTATACCAATGCAACCGTCTGGATTATCAGCACGCCGCAATGCCTTAAATCAATTGGATTGCGGCCTTCACGCAAAATATCTATCCTGAACGGTTCGCTGGAATGCAGTTTCCGGAAATATGAATTGTACAGCGGTTCGAAGAAGGTTGCTCCTGAAAAAGATGTGGTAGAGTAATTAGCTAATTCAGCTATTCCAGATCTCCCAGGATTTTAATGCCTGAAGGTGCAGCATTTCCAATCCGTTTTTGGTCTTTGCGCCCTGTGCTTTTCCTTTTTTCAGGAACAGGGTTTCGGCAGGATTGTAAACCAGATCGTACAAAATGTGATCGGCAGTAATCAATTCATAGGGAATTTCAGGACAACTGTCCACCTTCGGGAAAGTGCCTAGTGGCGTGGCGTTGATGATAATCAGGTAGTCATTCATCAATTCCTCATTTAACTGATTGTAGCTGATTTCCTTTTCATTGGAAGATTCTTTTGTAGTGGCCGAAAGGTACTCAATTCCCATTTTTCCGAACAAGTATTTGATGGCTTTCGAAGCTCCGCCAGTTCCCAGAATCAGCGCTTTTTTGTGTTTTTCTTCCAGCATTGGCCGGAGTGAATTTTCAAATCCATACAAATCGGTATTGAATCCTTTCAAAATTCGTTTTCCGTTTTTATACGAAATTTTGACCGTGTTCACCGCTCCGATTTCCGCAGCCTCAGGGTCAATTTTATCCATAAAGGGCATGATTTGCTGCTTGTACGGAATCGTGCAGTTCAACCCGCAAATGTTTTTGTTTCTATTGAAAATATCCGGAAATTCGCCGATCGTATCCAACTCGAAGTTCACATATTCATGATTAGAAAGGTTTTCGCCGGCAAATTTTTCAGTAAAGAAATTTCTGGAAAACGAATGTCCCAGATGATAGCCGATAAGTCCGTATGTTTTCATGAGACCGTCTAAAGTTAAATGTTCAAAGTTTGTCATGTAATATCTTTAAAGGCTCTTTCACAATAAATGACGCGAAGCCAATGACCACCAATTACTTGTATTCCTGCCTACTGCGACTGAACACTGACCACTGCTCACTCACTGCGCCCACTCGCTCAGCTCCAGCCAGCGCATCTCTTTTTCTTCCAGCAGTTCGGTAATAGCAACATATCGGGTCGATTTTTCCTGCAACTGATTGCTTTCCAGTGTACCTGAATTCAGTTCTTCGTTGATCACCGCCTTTTCAGTCTCGAGCACTTCAATGTCATTTTCAAGCTGCTCCAGTTCCTTTTTCTCGTTAAAAGTAAGCTTCCTTTCTTTCACTTTTACTGGTTTCGGCAATTCTTTTTGCTCCGGTTTTTTATTCCGTTTTTCTTCCTGTTCCTCCTGAAGTTGCTTTTCCCTCCATTCAGAATAATTTCCGGGGAAATCTTTGATTGTTCCTTCTCCATCAAACACAAACAGGTGGTCAACGATTTTGTCCATGAAATACCGGTCGTGCGAAACAATGATCACGCAACCCTGGAAGACGCGGAGGTATTCTTCCAGAACGGCCAGTGTCATGATGTCCAGATCGTTGGTCGGCTCATCCAGAATCAGGAAATTCGGGTTTGTCATCAGGATAGTGCACAAATACAGCCGACGCTTTTCGCCGCCCGAAAGCTTTTCAACAAACGAATATTGTGTGTCAGGAGGAAATAGGAAAGTCGTAAGTAACTGCGATGCAGTCAGTTTTCGCCCGTCCTCGAAGTTGATCACTTCGGCTATTTTCTGCACGCAATCGATCACTTTGTCGCCCGGATTAAACTCAATTCCGGTTTGCTGATAATAACCAAAACGGATCGTTTGCCCGATTTCGATCTTGCCACTGTCAGGCCGAAGATTTCCGGTCACAATGTTTAGGAAAGTTGATTTACCGGTGCCGTTTTTGCCCGCGATGCCCACTTTTTCGAACCGTTGAAATTTGTACGAAAAGTCTTTGATCAGGCAAAGATCATCATACGATTTACTGACGTTTTCCAGGTCA
>JAUYEQ010000716.1 GCA_030691295.1 Bacteroidota bacterium | reverse complement strand
AGAATTTAGTACGAAGTGGATAAACTCCTTAAATTCATGAATATGCAGCTTGTCGAACTCTTCTTTCAGGAAATACTCGACCGCTTTTACGTCGTGATTGGTAACTTTTTCGATGTCTTTGATACGTTGAGCATCTTCCAGCGAAAAGTTAGTAACCAGTTGACGCAATGCACCAAACAGATTTTTATCGAAAGTGGTTAATTGCGGCAACGGAAGTTCGCACAATGCAATAAAGTATTCAACTTCAACCAGAACCCGGTATTTAATAAGTGCAAATTCGGAAAAATAAAGCTGAAGATTTTCAACTTTTGATCGGTAACGGCCATCAATGGGCGAAATGGCAGTGAGTAAATTTAGTTCCATCTGTTTATTTTTAAGTCACATAACCATATAGGACTCATAGAAAAATAAAAACTATGTGTTCTATGTGTCTATGTGGTTATTTTTTTTGAAATGATTTTTTTTCGAGCCGTAAAGGTAGAAAAATTTTAAAACCGTTTTTGCGCTCCCATGGGTACTGCGATTTTTATGCAAGACAATATGGGTGCTGCGATTTTTAATCGCGTTTTTATAAAAACGGAAGTTAAAAACTTCCGCACCCGATAATTTTTCAGTAATAAAAAGTTTAGGTGCTATTTATTAAGTAAATTTGAAGAATACAAAATAATTTAAGCGATGAAAATAATTCGTTTGTTGTTGATATTTAGTGTGTTATTTGCTTTTAGTTGCACCAAAACCAATAGCCAGATGATTGATCAAACTACTGTGAAAGAACTCGATTTGAACCGGTACCTCGGAACCTGGTACGAAATAGCCCGTTTCCCGCATTCATTCTTAAAAGTATAATTAAGCCACATTGGGCTTGTTTGGATATTTTTTATATTGTAGTTTTGTTTAAAATCATTATATGCAACGGATATTAGCTGATAATTTAGAAATAGTTAAAGCAGTATGCAGGAATAATAATGTGAAATCATTATTTGCCTTCGGTTCTGTTTGTACTGATAAGTTTAATGATCAGAGCGATATCGATTTATTGATTGCATTTCATTCAATGGACTATGGCGATTATGCCGATTCCTATTTCAGCATGGTAGAACAATTGGAGGATATTTTTAAGCGCCCGGTTGATTTGATTACTGATAAATCATTGTCAAATCCATATTTTATTAATTCATTGAATCAAACAAAAACCTTGATTTATGAATAACGATATTCGGAAATTTCTTTTTGATATTCATGTTTCCATTGAATCAATTGAAAACTATTTGGGAAATAAAAGGGATTTTAAAGTGTATCTGGAGAACAAAATGCTTAGAAGGGCAGTTGAGCGGGAACTTGAGATTATTGGAGAAGCAATGAATTGTATAAACAAACTTGATGGAGCTGTTACAATTTCAGGCATGAAACAATTCATTGGGTTGAGAAATAGAGTGATTCACGGTTACGATAAAATTGATGATGAAATTGTTTGGGGAATAATAGTAAGTTAAGTCTGAAATTTCTAATTTAATTCAATAGTAAAACTCACGGCTTGACCTGGAATTACTTTTGGGTACGGCATAAATTTTAAAACATTCAAAATATGAAATCAGGAATATTTATCTCGCTTATTATCAGTTTGCTATTTAGCTTTTCTGAAGTTTTTGCGCAGGATTCAATTCAGTCGGTAAAAGACGCCACAAAAAGTGAGACGCCGGCCAAACAAAAGCTGGTTTATAAGTTCAATATCAAAGAAAATATTGCTCCGGCAATCTGGCGGCAAACCAAACAGGCCTTTGAAGCTGCCGACAGTCTGAATGCCGATCTGTTCCTGATACACATGAATACTTATGGTGGAACGGTGGTTGATGCCGATTCGATCCGCACCCGCATTCTGAACAGCAAAATTCCTGTGGTGGTGTTTATTGACAACAATGCAGCCTCGGCGGGTGCACTCATTTCTATTGCCTGCGACCGAATTTACATGCGCACCGGCGGCTCGATTGGAGCTGCAACAGTGGTAAACCAGACCGGCGAGAAAATGCCCGACAAATACCAGTCATACATGCGCTCAACAATGCGCGCTACTGCCGAAGCGCAGGGTGGTGATACCATTATTAGCGGCAGGGACACAACTTTTCGCTGGAAGCGCGATCCGTTGATTGCCGAAGCAATGGTTGACGAACGTGTTTATATAAAAGGTATTATCGATACAGGCAAAATACTGACCTTTACCCCGATGGAAGCCATGAAACACGGCTACTGCGAAGGTATTTGCGAAACTGTTGACGAAGTACTAAGACTGAACGAAATGGAAAATGCCCGGATTGTGGAATACAAACCTACTGCTTTGGAACGTTTCATAGGTTTTATGGTGAACCCGATTGTTTCAGGAATTCTGATCATGGCAATTCTAGGTGGAATTTACTTTGAAATGCAGACTCCCGGAATTGGGTTTCCGTTTGGTGTGGCAGTTTTGGCAGCTATTTTCTACTTTTCGCCGCTTTACCTTGAAGGGCTGGCGGC